>JAZSQY010000021.1:0-11963 GCA_045538225.1 Clostridia bacterium
ACATCGGCTGTCTTAACGGCACCGGAAATCATGCGATTCATTTTTTGTTCTAACAAATTTGTAGCACGTTGCATACCTGGCGTATCAATAAAAATAATTTGTGATTGTTTAGTATTTAAAATCCCACGAATTGCGTCACGCGTGGTCCCTGCTACGGGTGCGGTAATTGCCACCTGAACACCAACTAACGCATTGATTAAAGAACTTTTTCCGGCATTTGGCTCACCCAGTAAAGCCACCGTTCCACATTTATGTATTGAATTCATTATCTTTGATCTCCATCATTAACAATTGGCGGGAACAAATAAATTGCTCCTAAACTATCAATCACTTCATAAGTTTGATCGTTAGCAACAATAATTTTAATATCGCCATTGAACTCACATAAATATTGTCTTGTGGTTGCGTTCGGATAAATCAAATGATCTTTTGAATATAAACACATTGCCAACATTTGGTTACGGCCTTCACTTATAGCTTTTGCGATAGCAGTATCCCCCGCGCCAAAGGACGGAGCTGCGTAGTCACCTGTTTCTATATTACAGCCACCAAAAATTAAATTATCGCTACATAATAATGCTGCCCCGACAGCAACGCCGGAATAAGGACAGTATGCATTGTCCGCAAACGACTTTGCCGTATTAATTAAGCTTGCAATGATTTCTTTACTTAAAATAAAATCCATTAAGATAATAATGCCATAATTTTACGTTGTAGTCCAAGCATTTTTACTTCGTCATTTGGGTCAATGTGATCATAACCAAATAAGTGTAATGTTCCATGTACTTGTAAGAAAGTTATTTCATCAGCTAAGCTATGTCCAATTTCCTTTGCTTGCCGGCGTGCAACTTTACGACAAATCAAAACGTCACCCATAAAACGTTTGTTAGTTTCCGGATTTATATCTCCATCTGGGAAAGATAGAACATCGGTTTCTCGATCAACATTGCGGAATTTTTGATTTAGTGCATGAATTTCACGCGGTGAAATAAACGCATAATTGACCTCTACAGTTGATGGGTCTACATCTAAAACTTGACAAACTGCTTCTAAAACTTCCATATTTGAGTATCAGTATACACTAAATTATCCAGATTTCCAACCGACTAATTTCTTCACCATTTACAAAGGCAACTTCACCGGTTATAACTGCGCTGTCTGGATATGCATCTGTAACCAACAAATCCCCTTTCTTAACAACATCACCCACTGTGACCAAAGCTGTGCCGCTATACGTGATAACCTTTTTTATAACTGCATCATACTTTGCATAAATATTGGTTTTGACCTTCGCATGCTCATTAATCGCCGTGACTACTTTTATCACCAAAGTATTTCCTGCAATTCTTACATTTGCATGAGCAATGTCATCAAAGTTTTCAACTAGATTATCGGCTAAATTAATGTTTTTTATTTTACCTTTCCATATAAATTTTTTAACCCCTAATTCACTTAGATAGTTAGTAATATTTGAAGAAACTTGGGTATCGTTGCACTGCACTTGAATATCATAGATTGCCATATCAGCAATAGAGAAAGCGATTAATCCCGCAATAACGGCAACGATCAAAACCAAATGATTTAATAGATAATTAATTCCGCGAAACAGATTGTAGTTTTCTTTGACTTCATAATCAAAATTATTAATTAACTTTTTGATCGTGGATACGTGAGCTAAAGGGGCATCAAAAACAATTGTTTCATGGTCGTAGTAAATGTTTGATATCTTAAAACTACGTAATTTATTCAAACAACCTTGAGGCAAACCTTGAACTCTGAATTTTACTTGACCTAGTAAAAATTTTTTAATGACTGACATTTGTTAGTACCCCAACAATTTTCCCAACAATTGTCATTTCATTTTCATCAAAGCGCTTGATGACCAAATTTTTGCCGTTAACTTCAACCAAGCCACCTTTGACGCGTACAACAATATTATCTACAGCGAAGTTCATCAAAGAAACTACACCGCCAACCATAACAGAGTTATTTTGGTTTTGATGAATAAAAAAATCTTTCACAACTATTTATAATTATTTTTTATCGTCAATATTACTTAAAGCCATAATTCGCTTATAGTCATCCATTGTAAACGAAATTGGGTCTTCCTCTTGTGTTACCATTTCCTCTTCTTCACTGCCGCCGAAATCAAACTCTTGATAGTTTTTTCTTTTGATATATTTAGAAATATTACCTTCTTTGTTTGTATGTTTATCAACCTTCAAACGTGTTGAATGTTCTTGTTCTGTTTGTTTAATAATTTCATTCAAATCATCCGCAAGTTCACTGTTATAAATTTTCATTGTAGGAACAACTTCCTCTTTTTTTTCAACGACTGATACTTCTTGTTCTGCTTTCGGTTGTTCAACTTTCTTTTCATTCTTTTTAGAATTAGTTTTCAATAAATGGTCTGCGACAGCAAATAAAATAACAATACCGACAAGTATTAATACTAAAACAATTAAGACCCTGATTGTATTCATCTTAAGTTTTCCTTTATTGTAATTTAGTTTTCTTTTTCTTGGGTGCATTTAAAGATGGAGTCAACATATCGGAACTGGCACTTCCACTTAAAGATTTACGCATTAATGTATCACTCTTGAGATTTTCCATTTGCATATAGTCTTTTACATTGATATTACCATACTTTAATGCATCGGCTAAAGCTCTTGGAATCTCAGATTCGGCAGCAACAACGCGCGCACGCATTTCTTGAGTTAAAGCACGCATTTCCTGTTCTGCAGCAACTGCTTCTGCCCGACGTTTTTCCGCATCAGCTTGGCTGATATATTTAACAGCTTCGGCCTTATCAATTTCCAATTCCGCGCCAATATTACGACCGACTTTAATATCAACAATATCGACCGATAAAATATCGAAAGCAGTATCTTGCGATAAACTTTTATTTTCCATAATTTTTTGAGTTATTAAATTTGGGCGCTCAAGAATTTCATTATGGGTTGCTGCGTTGCCTATGATAGTCATAATACCTTCACTAATACGCGCAATTATAGTTTCTTCCAATGCTCCGCCAATAATGCGTTTTAAATTAACGCGTAAAGTTACCTTAACACTGGTTGTAACTTCAATACCATTTTTAGCAATTGCTGTGATGTCATTGATTTGAATAATTTGCGGCATGATACAGTGTTTTACCGCCTCGTTAATATCACGCCCCGACAAATCCACGGCAATTGCTGTTTTTAAATCAAGGTCTTTCAAGTTCGCGCTAGATGCAGCAATTAAAGCATTAATGACCAATTCAATATTACCATGCGCTTGTAAATGATTTTCGATTTGGGCAATTGTAATATTTACGCCCGCTTTTTTTGCTTTGATGTAATTATTTACAATACTGCGCGCGTCTAATTTCTTAACTGTAATTGAAAATAATTCTGATAATTTAACGTGAGCGCCCGACATCATTGCGCGAAACCATAATGAAATATTAAATACAGAATAAAATGTTATCGCAGCTATTACAATAGCAAGAATTATGATCCAAAGTACGAAATTCATCAATAGATTTTAACACACATCGACTTGATTGTCTAGATTTAGATTATTTTTTAGTTAATTGTCAATCTTCGTAAATTCTTTTTTTAAACGTGAAAGTATTTTTTTTTCTAAACGCGAAATATATGATTGAGAAATTTCCAACAAATTAGCAACTTCTTTTTGTGTTCGTTCTTTGCCACCACCTAAACCAAAACGTAATTGCATAATTTCTTGCTCGCGAATCGAAAGTTTATCCACCGCCAACCAAAGCAAATTTTTTTCCACTTTCATGTCTAATTCTTCATCAATATTAGTTTCAGTAGTACAAATTACGTCACCAAGACGAATTTCACTGCCCTCACTATCCGAATTAATTGCTTCATCCATAGATACATCATTGCGTGTTTTTTGGACCTTACGTAAATACATTAAGATTTCATTTTCGATACAACGACTACTATATGTTGCTAATTTTATGTTTTTGTCATATTTAAAACTGTTTACGGCTTTAATTAATCCAATTGATCCGATACTTATTAAGTCTTCAATATCAATACCTGTGTTTTCGAATTTTTTGGCGATATAAATTACCAAACGCAGATTATGTGAAATTAATTTTTGCCGTGTCTCCGGCTTACCTAGTGATAGTTCTTGTAATAACAGCTCCTCTTCTTCTTTCGGTAAGGGACGTTCTAAAGCCTCTGTACCATTAATAAAAAAGACACCCGCATTATCCCATTCGTATTCATCTTGCTTAATTTGTTTTAATAGACTTAACGCCTTTGTAATTATATTCATAATACACCCCCTAATTTTATATTTAAAATTGCATCATATTTTTGATTACTAAAATTTTGTGTACTTACCCCAAGTAAAGAATGAACCGTTGTTCCATTAATTTGCAGTTTATCTGGCGAGAAAACAAACATTTGAGCTTTGCCATTTACAGTTTGATAATTAACGTAATGCCCATCAGAAATACAGTTATCTAATTTATGAAGTAAAATTTTATCTGCAGAAATATCCGGGAAGATTTCTAAAAAAAGAGGCAAGGAAATTATAGACACGGGAATTTTCGAGATTGGATCAATTAACGAATTTCCAGAATCAAGTAATGCATTAACTTTGATTTTTTTCCCGTGATGTTGAATTAACGTTTTATGTAAAAATTTATGACGTCGATGCCACTGGAAAATTTTTTGAATCAAGAAATAAAACAATAAAACGACCGCAATTAATAAATACTTATTATCAAATGCATACATTGCTGATCCAAACGCAAATGCAAAAGTCAAAATAATTGCCATGACAATATGATAAATATGATTGAGGTGGCGAATTTATGCTAATTCAATCAAAATATGTAAGATGCTGACGAAGTAAAAACTGATAGAAAATTTTTTGATTTTATGGTAAAAATAATTAATGAAGTATGTTGTAGAGCGTGATATCCAAACAATTAACCAATTTAATCATGTTTTGGAAAATCTACCAACTTTTTGCCATGCATTTTTTTTAGGAATTGAACAAACAACTTCCCCGTTAACTCGTTTAGGTTATGCCCGGGACTTAGAAATATTTTTTAATTATTTAATTAAAGAAACCGAAACATTTCATAATTATGGTATTTTTGACTTCGAAAAATCTGATTTAAATAAAATTAATATTGACGATATTGAGTTATATGTTTCCTTTTTAACACATTATCGAAAGGATGATGCCGAACATTTTAATAGTGAAAGAGGCAAAATGAGAAAAATGGCAACCTTACGATCATTCTTTAAATACTTTTACCGTCGTGGTGACTTAAAAGAAAACATAATGACGAAAATTGATTTACCAAAATTACACGAAAAAAGTATTTTGAGACTGTCTGATGATGAAGTTACCAAAATGATCGCTGCTGCAGCAAAAAATCCACGTGACGAGATGATAATAAGTTTATTTTTACTATCAGGCATTCGCGTAAGTGAATTGGTTGGTTTAGATTATCAGGATATTGATTTAAAAAACAAAACTTTCTTAATTACCCGTAAAGGTGGAAAACAAACCATTTTACATATGGGACAACAACTACATGACAAGTTCGAAAATTTTTTCACATTGTCAGAATGGACGCCATCGACACCGCTATTCACCAAATGTGGACGTCGTTTAACTGTTCGTGCAATTGAAAATATTGTCAAAAAATATGCTGCTATTGCTGCCCCATTAAAAAAAATTAGCCCACATAAATTACGGTCAACTTATGGGACCAACCTTTACAAAGCCACAAATGATATTTATATTGTTGCGGATATTCTCGGGCACAAAGATATTAACACAACAAAAAAACACTACGCGGCAATTAGCGAAGACATTCGAATAAAAGCTGCCGACATGGTAAAATTGTAATTATTTAACTTTTTCGTCCAAATAAGTGCTGCCAATATCGGCCATAAACATTAATAAACTTAATGGGAATTTTTTGAATGCATCCGAAACGATATAACTACTTCCTGCATTACGTGCATCATATGGCCCCATGTGCCAATTAATTGCCATAGCTTCTTCTCGAGTTAATTTCATAAAACTTGAAATGATGTAAACGGATTTTTCACCATGCCCATAAGGCAAAGCATCATCAATTGTGAAATAAGGTTCTTTCACCCATTCACCATCACGCTTCACATTGCGATAGTCAACTTTATAAATATTAGCTTTGCATACATCATGAAGCAATGCAATTACAGCAATACTTTCATCACTAATATTAAACTTTTCATCAGAAACTATTTTTTTTAAACGATGAAAAACTTTCACTGAGTGGTCCACTAATCCGCCTTCGAAATTATTATGAAATTTTGTGGATGCCGGACATTTAAAAAAGTCTGTGCTTTCTAACCACTGTAATAGTTTATCTGCACCTTCACGTTTAACATATTGGTTATAAATTTGAAAAAATTCTTCCGTTGCTGTCATACAATAATTTTACTGCAAAAACATACAATCGCCAAACGAATAGAAGCGGAAATTGTTTTCTTTTGCTAATTCATACAACTCTAGGACCTTCTCACGCCCAATAAAAGCAGCCACCAACATTAACAAAGTTGATTTAGGCAAATGAAAATTTGTAATTAATCCAGAAATTACTTTAAAATCATAGGGTGGATAAATAAAGATATCGGTTGTATCTGTTACCTCTTTAATTTCACCGTATTTTGCAAAACACCCTTCTAAGGTTCGTAAACTTGTCGTACCGGTAGCTATAATTCTACGACCATCACGAAGCGCTTGGTTAATAATTGCAGCGGTATTAGCCGATATTTGATAACGTTCCTTGTGCATCACATGTTGCGTTATATCATCCACTTTAACAGGTCGAAAAGTACCCAGACCGACGTCCAAAACAACAGGAGCAAAGATAACCCCTTTGGCACGGGCTGCATCCATCAGTTCATCTGTCCAATGTAATCCTGCTGTCGGAGCCGCAGCACTGCCATCAATTTTTGCATAAACAGTGTTATAGTTTTGTTTGGTTGCTTTTCCATTTTGAATATAATGCGGCAAAGGAATTTCACCGACTTCGTCAATTACTGCTTCCAAGTTTTGTGAACCATCTGAACAGACTAATTGCATTACGGCCGTTCCTGAAACAGGGTCTTTACTTATTAAGGTAGCCTGAATCCGGCCAGCAATATTAACGGCATCACCAATTTTTAAACGACGCATGGGTTTTACCAGGACTTCGTAATCCGTTAGAGATATTTTCTTCAAAAGCAAAATTTCGATTTGCGCACCAGTTGTTTTGTTCCCAAGCAAGCGCGCTGGAATAACACGGGTTTCGTTAATTACTACCACGTCACCACTTTTCAGATTGGATAAAATATCTTTGAACTTTAAAATTTGCGATTGAGAATTTTTGCGGTCATAAACCAACATTTGACATGCATCACGTGGCTCCATTGGAGCCGAAGCAATCATACTTTCCGGTAAATCATAATCGTAATCAGATAAAAAAGCCACATACACTATATACAACAAAACTCAAGCTATAAGCAAGTAACAAATTTATAAAAAAAACTTTGCGTCCGGTTTTACAACCGCAGTGGTGATTAATTGCTGTTTGTGCGGCCAAACATTTTGGATATAAGGTAAAAAAAGCAACCAAGGATAAGATTACACTGATTGGCAAACTTTGAACCAAATTAGGGAAAAACAATAAAACGGAAACAGCAGCTTCTTTTGCGATGATACCAAAAATCAAAGCACAAACCAATACAGGATGATTAAGTCCAATTGGCGCAAATAACGGCGCAAAAACCCCACAAATTGTATAAAGAATTGAATCTTCATAAGCATTCACAAATTTAAAACTAAAAGAAAAACGCGCCAAGAAAACGATTACGAACGCACTAACTACAAAGGCTATGAAAATTTTTTTTGCAAAAATTAATGTTTGATGCAAAGTATCAAAAAAACATTGCAACAAATTTGGAAACCCTACCTTTGTTTTTTCCGGAGTTTTAATATTAACACTTTGCTTTGGAATAAAACACAAAGTGATAATGCCAATCATGACGCAAAACACATACAACAAAAAAACGGACCATACCGGGAAATTTACTACACTCAGTAATAAAAAGGTCAACATTGGTAATTGTGCAGTACAAGGAATTAACGACAAAAAATAAACTAATCGATTTCGTTGCGGGTTTTCACGCGCGGCGCAAACCGCCATCGTTGTACAATTAAAAGTTAAACAAAGTGGTAAAACATTATTTACAGGCAAATGAAAAAAGTGAGCAATGCTAGCCAACACCCCACTTTTTTCCAATATTGATAAAATAAAGTACAAAAAGAAAACTTGCGGAATAAATTCCACTAACACACTTAAAATTTCCAGCAATGATGGCACATTTAATGTATATTATTTTTGTGTATTGATTTTGCGTTGTTTCATATAAAGACTTGCTGACTCAAATTGCATATATAAAGGAGCAATTAAAAATAAAGATGAATATGTACCCGCTAACAAGCCGAAAATAATTGGAATTGCAAATTCAATTAAAGTTGATAAATTCATAACCAAACTTATAATTGTTAAGACCAGCAAAGTACCCAAGGTTGTTGCCGCTGTCAAAATACTGCGTCCTAATGTATGATTAATTGATTTATTAACCAAATCACTTAACTTTTGATTTTCAGTATTGTTTTTTTCCAAAGTACGAACACGGTCAAACACAACCAAACTATTATTGATTGAATATGCCATAACTGTTAATACCGCGGCAATAAATGAAGCATTGATTTGGATTTGGAAAATCGTCATTAAAGAAACAATCATTAAGACATCATGCATCAAAGCTAATATTGTTGCCATACCCGCCGTAAATTTAAAGCGAACTAACATATAGACGATTAAGCCGGCCAACGCAGCTAAAATTGACCAAAAAACCGACATAATTGTTTCTTTAATTGTGGTATCCGTCGATGTTGTATATTCCATGAAGTCACTTTCAAAGAATATTTCTAAATCGGTAACAATTTCATTAGTATTATCTTCGGCATTAAATTTGATAGAAAAGGAATTACCTCCATTGGTGTTTTGCTCTTTTGCGATTGAATATTTTACATCAAAGGTATTCATTTTGTCTTGAATTTCAGCCTTTGTATATTCACCATCGGCATTAATTTTTACAACAGTACCACCAGTAAAATCCAAACCTAAATTCAAACCAAATGTTGCCAACATGATTAAGCCAATAACTAAAATAATTGCCGGCGCAATAAAAAATAAACGTCCCTTACGTACAAAATCAAAATTTTTTTCTTTTAGATTTTTAATTAACTTCATTTAGCACCATCCATGTTTAATTTTCTTTTTTGTGGAACAGCTGGTTTTGTATCTGTATTCAAAATTTCAGTTTGATCAAATTTGATGTTAGCACGTTTCGCGTTGTCTGGATTAATATATAAATATAATTTAGCCAAACCACGTGTAATGACCAAACCAACAAACATTGAAATTGCAACACCAAGAGCCAAAGTAATTGCAAAACCACGGATGGAACCAGAGCTTAATAAGTATAAAATCACACTAACAATAATTGTAGTAACGTTAGCATCTAAAATAGTAACAATAGATTTATTAAAGCCGGTATGCACTGCTGCGGCAAAACGTTTACCCGAACGATATTCTTCTTTGATTTGTTCAAAAATCAAGATATAAGCATCAACCGCCATACCTATTGATAAGATAATACCTGCAATACCCGGTAAGGTTAATTGAATTGAATCAATAATTGCTAAGAAGAAAACGAAGATAATTGTATAGATAATTAATGATAAGTTAGCAAGCCAACCAAAGTCTCGATAGATAACAGCCATTAAAACAAAAATTAAAATTAAACCAACAGCCAAGGCAATAAGACCTGCTGTAATTGCACCTTCACCTAATGTCGCCGGAATATAACTCATTTCACCGATAGTCAAGCCGACGGTATACAAACCAGATTCAATTTGCAACGCAAATGCTTCTGCACCTTCTTTGGTATATGTACCTGTAATCAAAACTTTTCCATCGGAACCCAATGTATTCGCATTTTCGGAAGAAATTTGTGGAGCGCTAATCAAAGATTCGTTTGAAAAGATTGCCATGTATTGACCGCCTGCGCCATTAACTTTTTCACGGAATTTGACCCTACCTTCATTAGTGAAAGTTAATTGCAGAGCATAATTAGACACATTTTCTGGATCGGAAACAACTTGCACCCCAGCAATATCTTCACCAACTAAAAATACTTTAGTCTTATCATAAGTCGGCTGATTGGATGAACTTGGTTCCAAAAATTCAATGTTAGCCGGAGTACCAATTGCATCCATAATTTCCTGAGTATCTTTCATTCCCGGGACTTCGATACGGATTTTATAATTTCCTGCCGCACCTTGACGCGTAACAGTAGCTTCCAAATAACCTTGTTTTGATAATGTGTTTTTTACACGGTTGATTGTAGCATTAACTTCCGCTTCCAAATCTAAACTGTTTTCCGATGCTTCCACGTTAAAAACCGCCGAAACACCGCCATTCAAATCAATACCCATTTTATTTTTAATTGCTTGATAGCAACCAACATATTTTGTATTTGTAAAGGGAATTGTAAATTCTGCAAAACACAATACCATAGCAAGGGCTACGATGAGACAAATTACGCAATATTTAATAATTGCACGTGTTTTATTCATATAAGTGGAAGTATACCATAAATTTTGCATGTCTACAAATAATTTATTGCCAAAAAACTTTTTTCTCACATATAGCAAATTATGAAACCATTTTTTACAGGTATAGCAACTGCACTAGTTACACCTTTTAATCCTGACAAAACAATAGACTTCCCTACCTTGCGACTTTTAATTGAAAGACAAATTAAGTTAAAAGCAGATGCAATAGTGATTTTGGGCACAACTGGTGAAATTTCAACTTTATCAACAAAGGAACGACACGATGTTATTAATTGTGCACTAGATGTGGTTCAAGATAAACTGCCAATTATATTTGGAATTGGTGGCAATAATCCGACCGAAATTATTAAATTAGGCCAACATATTATCCAAACTAAAAAAAATAAAAGTTACAAAATTGCCGTTATGGTGACGACACCTTACTACAATAAAGGAACGCCGGATGGTATATTTAAATTCTACCAAACAATTACAGAGGCACTAAAACTGCCAACAATTATTTATAACATTCCAGCCCGAACAGGGGTCAATCTTTCACCACATGACATAGCGAAAATTGTCCAACTACCTTTTATTGTCGGCATCAAAGAAGCAAGTGGTAACTTGCACCAAATTACCCAAACGGTGCTTCTGTGCCCAAATACAGCTGTCTATTGTGGTGATGACACTTTAGCACTACCCGCTTATGCAGTAGGCTGTCAAGGAATTATCTCTGTTGCTTCCAACATTGATGTTTTACCATTAAAAGAAATTTGGCAGTTATTTATCACTGGTGAAAATGTGTTAGCTTTACAAAAATTTCAAAAACAACTTCCTTTTTATGAAAGCTTATTTCGCGTCGTTAACCCGATCCCGGTTAAATCCGAACTAGCAAAACATGGATTCATCAAAAATGTATTACGCTTGCCACTAACCCCAATTGAGTGATATAATTTCTTTTATATGGGTTTAGTATCGTTTTCACGCGGCTATATGTCCACAGGTTTTACCAACATCTCCAACATATTTATGGAAGAGCATTTACCATACGCAAATGGTGATTGTGTTCGTGTTTATTTATACGGACTTTATCTGTGCCAAAACGCAACCAGTGCCGATAACACGATAGAAACAATGAGTACAAAACTTGGTATTAGCGTGGCTAACATTAAAGATGCTTTTGAATATTGGGAAAAACAAAATTTAGTACAAATTTTAGACACAGTTCCACTTGAAATAAAATACTTACCAATTAAACGCAA
>JAZSQY010000004.1:0-5524 GCA_045538225.1 Clostridia bacterium
CCTGACGTTGCATGTTAGAACCAAGCAAAGCACGACCAGTATCATCGTTGTTCAAGAAAGGAATCAATGCGGTTGCCAAAGAAATAAACTGACGCGGACTTGCATCAACGTAGTCAACGCTTTCACGTGGCATATCCAAAACAACATCACGATGACGGCAAGTTACGAACTCACGAGCCAAACGACCGTCTTCGGTCAAAGGTTCTGTACCTTGTGCAACGTAGAACGCATCTTCTTCATCGGCGGTCAAATAATCAATAATGTCGGTAACTTTACCAGTAGCTTTATCAACACGACGCAATGGAGCTGTAATAAAACCATATTCATTGATACGTGCGTACATTGCTAAGCTGTTAACCAAACCAATCGATTGACCTTCTGGGGTTTCAACCGCACACAAACGACTGTTGTGTGTATAGTGCAAGTCACGAACTTCACTGGTTGCACGTTCTTTAACAATACCACCAGGACCAACAGCTGTGATTTTACGTTTTTGAGTAATTTCAGTTAATGGGTTGTTAGTATCCATCACGTGTGATAATTGAGATACGGCACAGAAGTCACGCAATGAACGAGTAATTGCTTTTGCGTTAATGATATTCAATGGATTAATGGCTTTACTGTTAATTTCCATTGTTTGCATTGTTTCACGCATATTGTTACGCAATTTCAACATACCGTCTTTAAAGTGACGAGCCATCAAATCACCAACGGTATTCAAACGACGATTACCTAAGTGGTCGATGTTGTCTTCGTAACCTACTCCGTCGCTCATATTTAATAAGTAAGAAACTGATGCAATAATATCATCACGGTGTAAGTGACGCATTACCAAATCTTTAGCATGTTCTTTAACAGCTTTAATCTTATCAGCTTTAGTAGTTTTGCCTTCCAATACTTTTAATAATGTTGGATAGTGAACCAATTCTTTAATACCGGTATCAAATTCGGTACAATCCAAATATGCGTTAACATTAACACGATTGTTACCAATAACTTGGACAGCATCACCTAATTCATTTTTAATTGTAACAACGTTAATACCAGCGTTTTGGATTTTATCCGCCATTTGTTTATCGATTTCCGTATCATGCGGGACAACAACTTTGCCATTAATTTTAATATCTTCTGCGGCAATGTGTTTCAAGATACGAGTACTGATACACAATTTCTTGTTAAATTTATAACGACCAACAACAGCCAAATCATAGTTCGGGAAAGTAAAGAACATATTATTCAAACCAGATTCCATAACTTCAGCATTTGGCAATTCAGATGGACGCATTTTGCGAGATAATTCAAGCAATGCTTTTTCTTTAGATACTTCTTCCCCGCCTTCATTTGATTTATCAATTGTTGCTTTCAAAACTGGATGATGTGCAAACATTTCCAACAATTCAGCATCGCTACCAATACTTAATGCACGCAAGAATGTAACTAAGTTAACTTTGTTAGCTTTGTTTGGGCTAACCGAAATAACGTTGTTAACATCCTTGGTCATTTCAATATAAGCACCATGTGTTGGACTCATGGTACATTCAATAATATTTTTACCAGTTTTGTGATCCTTTGATTGATTAAAGTAAACACTTGGACTTTTAATAATTTGGTTGACGATAACACGAGCAACACCATTAACAATGAAATAACCACTATCGGTCATTTGAGGAACATCACCCAAGAATACATCTTGTTCGATAACTTCGTTAGTTTTATGTCCTTCAGCATCTTCTTTAAAAACCACACGAACTTTAACGCGTAATGGTTTTACATACATTTGTCCACGACGTAAGCATTCAGCTTCGCTATACTTCGCGTCATCACTAATGTAATAATCCAAGAAGTACACTTCGCACTTACCCGAATAATCAGTAATTGGATTAAATTCATCCAATACTTCGCGTATTCCTTTTTCTAAGAAACGCTTAAAACTCTCCTTTTGAATGTCTAAAAGATATGGGACAGACAACAATTCCGGAACCTTACGAAATGTCATACGTTCCGTTTTTCCATAGGTGTCCTTAAAAAGTCCCGTCTTTTTAAGATTAACAGCCATCTTTACCTTCCTTATAATATATTTTTTTGCCGGGCTTTATTTCAATCCGCCCAGTCAAAATTACACAGTACCTAAAAATACCACATTTAAAAAGGAATGTCAAATGGTTTTCCAAAACAACACAGATTAATTATAACCCCATGCCCCTTAAGAAATCAGCATCAATGCTTCCTTCCTTCGTACTTGTATCGCCAACAGTAGTGTTAGATGCAACTGTATTACCCGGCTCAACGCTTGCTTTAGCTGTGTAATCTTTACCATCACCAATAGTCCAACCTTTCATGTTCGGTAAAGCTTTAAGATCTTCATTTTTTTCAGGAATAGTTGTATCACCAACAGTAGTGTTAGATGCAATTGTATTACCTGGCTCAACGTTTGCTTTAGCTGTGTAACCTTTACCATCACCAATAGTCAAACCTTTCATATTCGGTAAAGCTTTAAGACCTTCGTTTTTTTCAGGAATAGTTGCATCACCAACGGTCACATCCTTCATTTTTGGTGGAACTACTTCTCCCTGCGAATTAGTAGCGCCTTCGTTTGAATAATTGTTTGAGGTTTCGCTCGTTGCATTTGAAGGCTCTGTCAAAGTTTCAACACGGATTAAATCACCGGTTTCATCAATATTTCTCAATGCATCTTGAATTGCATCAACATTTTCATTAGTAAGTGTGCCATTGCCTAAATTTTTAAGTGCATCTTGATAGCCAGCATTTTCGCATTCACCCGCCGCTTCAAAACGCGCCGCACTACCCAATTTACGCAAAACACCCATTGGATCATCAACACCTGCACGCTCCAACAAATCAACAGCCTTAGCTTGTTCCGCATGAGTATACCAATCCTGCTTACTACCATCAACATATTGACGATGGTTGTTGACGTCTGCCGTCCTACGAGCCGCGTCAGTTAATTCGACTTCATCCATAGTATCCAATTCAGCTAAACTTTCTGCGCTAAGATTCTTAATCATATCATCTTGATATCTTTGGTTGTAAATTTTTTGAACATCTTCATAACTGCGATTATTTTCATAAGTGTCCATTAAATCTTTTTCAAGTAGATCTTCATATCTTTGGTGATAAGTTTTTTGAACAGCTTCATAGCTGCGGTTATTTTCATAAGTGTCCATTAAATCTTTTGAATCACTTAGAACTTGCTCATCACTTGAAACAACTGGACTTTCCGATTGACGATTAAAGATACCCTTAAACTTATCACCAAAATTTCTAAGCTTATCACCAACATCAATAGTCGAGTCATCCCCAAACATTTCTCCAATTTTAGCACCGCCCCAGGCACCAATTTTATCACCGTACTTGGCACCAATTTGACTACCAAGGAACGTTACAGCTGCTTTTGCCGCCGCATGCGCCAATGCAGTTGTTTGATCTTTTTTACTAATACTCCTATGGTTGTTTTTTAAGTCTTTAAAAAAACCTTTCTTTTTAGGAGCCGGCTCATTTTCCTTGCGAAGTTGCTCTGCTGCAGAACGATTAACATCATCATACCATGTTCTAACAAACACCCAAACAGCACTAACAGCACGAGCATATGGTCCCAACTTCCCATAAATTAGTGATGTAGCCAAATATGGTAAAGATTTGATAAGCATTGCACCCGCAACTTTTCCGGCGATTTTTTTAACATCTGAAGATTTCAAATCAAAATTTTTTGATGCCTTTGCTTTTTCTTTTTTATAGGTAGACCCCGCAGCACGGAACACATTAGCAACTGCTATAACAGGACTAATAATCCCACCTATACCAGGCATAGCTCTTAAAGCACTAAATACCCCAGCACCAATCACCGACATACCAAAAGTTCTAATTACATCAGTAACTGGGTTAAACTCTTTTGACTTTACAGGAAACTCATTGATTTGAAATGGCTTCTTTTCAGCATTTTCTGGTATAGCACCAGTTTTAGTCAACGCCTGTAAAGTGAGATTTGCATTTGCAGTTTTACTCCTCAATACTACATCTTTAGCTTCTCTATTCTTGGCTGACGACCATGCTTTGTACAAAATTTCTTGCTTCGCTACCGCATCTTTGTCGTTATATATTAAGCCATAAAGCTCATTAAGTTGCTTTTTAGGTGACATAACATAGCCATATCCAGCTCCAGCTGTAATTTCAGCTAGCTTTTTTTGGAAATTAACATCACCCTCTCTACGCGCAGAAACTTCATCCGAAAATTCTTTAAAGCTTTCAACTTGTTTATCAATTTTTTCAAGAGAATCTTCTTTTTTCTTTTCAGGCACAATAGCATCAATTACTTTTTTCAAGCTTTCTTCATGTAATGTAACTAAAACTTCATCATCTAATTTTGACAAGACAGATTTTTTATAAATCCATTTTTCAAATTTCTTTTTATCATTACGGTCGTTTGTGTTGTTTTGCCCAAACTTTTTATAAGCATCACTATCAACCATATCCGCTACCATGTCAAAAGTAACGGAACCAGGATCATTTTTAGTTTTATCAATTATCAAACTAACTAACTTTTCATCGTTAAAATCATTCTTTTTAAATAGCTTGATTGTTTCATTTTTTAATTCCGCTGGGTCGGTTGGCATATCTGCTTCGGGATTCAAACTGCGGAAAATGTATTTACCAAAATCAATCGAGCGCAAAGTATTCGCAAAATCATCGTTAAAATATTTTGATAAGAACTTAGCGATTAACGGCTTCTTTGTATTATCAACAATACTATTTGCATTGTTAGATGTGCCATTGGTTGGGTTATTATTATTGTTATTGGTAGCTGCAGTTTCATTGACTTGTGCAGCTTTCGCGTTTTCATCAACTAATTTATCAATTTCTTCTTGAGACAGATTCTTTGAGTTATTATCTTCATGCCCGTTACTTTCTTCTAATTTGTCTTCTTGCGAAATTTGATTTTTAATTGCTTCGGCTTTTTTTAAAAGCCCGCCACTTTTTTTTGATGCTGTGTCCACTTTACTTGCAAGGGATGTTTCCAAATCTTGTGTACTACTAGAAATTTGATCAAGCAATTCTTCCGCTCTACGAATATGACGATTAAATATTTTGCTTCCTTCAGCAATTTCCGAATTCGTTTTGGGACTGCTGAAAAAATCTTTACCAAATTGTTCGGCATTTCTGGCTTCGTTCTCTACTTCATTTAGTAATGTTAAATTATCTGAAACCTCAGCCTGATTACTTGTTGTAGATATTTCATTTAAAGTAACTCTAAAATCCGTTACTCGATTTAAAATATCGGCAACAATACTTCTATATGGGCGACCTTTTTTGTTTTCTTCTGCCATAGAATTATTATATAATAATCACGATAAATCCACAATACAAAATCGCAAATTCATAGATTTTTTTTCTTACATAATTTGTTATGACAATTTTATTTGCATTTTAATTTTTTATATGATATAGTATGTATATTAAGCCTTCGTAGCTCAGTCGGTAGAGCAAGGGACTGAAAATCCCTGTGTCG
>JAZSQY010000026.1:0-3925 GCA_045538225.1 Clostridia bacterium
CATTTTAAAGGGTGGTTTCTTTGGTTTGGATCTTTGCACTCTAATCATTTTGTTCATCGTCTTCGGTAAAGACATTTTGTGCAAATTCCGTTGCAATCCATGCTGCTAATTCCAAAACACTTTTTACAAAAAAAAGAAGTCCGTACAGGACTTCTTTGCTATATTACTTTTTGATTTTTAAAAGCTCTTTAATCAGTGCTTCGGGCGTATCCACAACAGTGAACAAATCTTCCGGTTTAATTTTGTAAGGACTGCCCCCCATGCCCGTTTTGGTAAAACCATTTTGATTAATAAAATCATAGAACTCAATTTGTTTATCGTAGAAACCTTCAAAATTGTACAAGAATAACTTCGTATTAATTTCCCCTGAACGCAAAGCTTCCACACTTGCCCAGAATTCATAAATCGTACCAATCCCACCGGGAACAAAAACAATCGCATCACTATTGCGTGACATAGCATCTTGGCGTTCACCAATGGTTTCCAAAATTACAACTTTATCGGTTGTCATGCCGTTCAAATCATCAATATAAGTTTTTGGTAAATACAAAGTATTTGGTTTATTGCGTTCCACATAAACTTGATGAATTGTAGCCAAGACGCCAAAACGATTACCGCCCCAAATTAATTCCATATCGTGATCGCAAAGTAATTCACCAATACGGCGCACGCACTCGGTAAATTTAACATTGGTTGCCGGATTAGTTCCACCACACACACAAACTTTCATGTCTTAATTATCTCCCTAAAACAAATAAATGATTTGCATAATCAATAATTGCATCGACCGTTTTTAACTTCATAATTTTTTTGTTTTCTGCCCCGTCTAATTCTGGCATTTCAATGTTGCGTTCAACAACTTGTGCCAATAAAGTTTCAAACCCTTGTACCATTAAATCAATCATTTCTTTACCGACAGCTTTACGGCGCAAACGCGTCACAATTCTTTCTGAGAAAGCCAAAACACTGGCAACCTTGCGTAATTGTTCCGCTACCGGAGCCAAAGCGCTTTCTGCGGGTGTCATTTGTTTTTCTTGTTCCGCTAATAATTTTTCTTGAATAGAATCCCAGTCAATATCTAAACCAACCAAAGTCGCGGTCGCAAAATCTAAACTCCCCCATAAATTTGAGAAAGTTTCAACTTCACTGTTAATCTGATTTTCCAATTGAGAGTCCATTTCTGGTTCAGCTTCAATATTTGACGCAACTACTTCGTTTTCGACAGCGTTTTGTTTCTTCATGCGTCCTTGATAAAACTCCAAATTGGACGCATAGAAGTCATTATAACTCGACAATAAATCTTCTGCAGCCGGGATTTCGACTCTTTCTCCGACTTGATAACCTTTCACGTAATTTATCTTTAACACAAATTCAATTATATGTGTTTGACGAAATTCCGTCAAACATTATAATTTAATCATCATGATTTATTTAGATAACGCTGCCACCACGCAAATCCACCCAACTGTATGGCAAGCAATGCAAAACATTGAACAAAACACTTTTTACAACGCTAACACATTATATAAAGGTGGTATTCAAGCGGCACAAACCGTGGAAGCTGCGCGCACTACTTTAATGCAAAAACTCCATGTTACCGGCGGACAAGTACTCTTTACCAACACGGCAACCCAAGCCAACCATTTAATCATGGACCACTGTCTTCGTCGCCCCCAACAAGAACTTGTCATCACTGCTGGCGACCATAACTCAATTTACCTTGCCGCCAAAGAACGCAGCAACCGCGGCTACACAGTTCACACTGTTCCGTTACTCCGTGACGGCCGCATGGACTTATCCGCAATTCCGAATTTAATCAACAACAATACCACTTTATTCATGTTCAGCCTCGTCAACAGCGATATCGGCACTTACCAAGATGCCGCTGCCATTGTCAATGCCGTCCGCAATTGTAACCCCAAAGTTCATATTCACGCGGATGCTTCACAGGCTTTTTGTAAATTTGATTTTGATGTTACACAACTCGGTTTTGACAGCGTAACTATTTGCGGACACAAAATTCATGGCCCCAAAGGAGTTGGCGCTTTGTGGCTGCGCAACGGGATAAACATGGAACCCCCTCACGGAACACTTAACCACGCAGCCATTGTTGGACTTGCGACCGCAGCACAAAACTTTGCTTGCCCTAATGTGAAAGAATTGCATGCTTATTTAATTCAAAATTTGCCTGCCGGCTGTCAAATCAACGGCATTAACAATAATCCTTACATTACCAATATTTTACTTCCTAACATTTTTGGTGAAACCGTGATGAATGCCTTATCAACACAAGACATCTATGTTGGGCTGGGTTCCGCTTGCGCGTCTCATGCCAAAGGCAACCGTACACTGGATGCCATGAAATTAACACCACAACAACAAAAACAAGTCCTGCGTATCAGCCTTGGCATGAATAATACTTTGGACGACATCAAAACATTTTTAACTGCTTTACAATCCGTGCTGCAAGCCATACGCAGTCACAATGTTCTTTAATAAGAAAGCAATCGTCAATGGCCCAACACCACCCGGTACAGGCGTAATCGCTGCCGCTTTTTTTGCAACTGCGTCAAAATCAACGTCGCCCACCAACCTTCCGTCAGGCAAGCGATTAATACCTACGTCAATGACAATGACTCCATCTTGTACCATGTCCGCTGTTAGTAATTTAGGACTACCAGCCGCCACCACAATAATATCCGCCGTTCGTGTATATTGAGCCAAATCTTTAGTGCGGCGATGACAAATCGTAACGGTTGCATTTTGATTATTTAATAACAAAGCTGTTGGTCGCCCTACAATACGACTACGACCGATCACCACTACATTTTTACCAGTTAAATCAGAACAAACACTTTGTATCGCATGTAATACACCTTGCGCGGTACACGCAAACAAACCCTTACCCCCGTCAAGAAGTTGCCCCATATTAGTAATTGTTAAACCATCTACATCCTTACGTGGATCAATTAAATTCAAAACTTCATTCAAACGATTTCCCACTACTTCATATGGAACAGGTAGTTGCAATAAGATTCCGTTAACTTCGGGATTATTTGATAAACGTTTAACCAAACTCGTTAATTCCATAAATTGACAGGTAGCCGGTAAAGTATGCAATTCAAAAACAATACCCGCTTTCTCACAAGCGCGCTGCTTATTTCTCACATAGATTTGGCTAGCCGGGTCGTTACCCACTAAAATCGCTGCAAAGCGCACGACGCCACCACGCGCGTTAATCGCACGCACATTATTGGCTACATCTTCACGCACCGCAGCCGCCAAAGCTTTCCCGTCAATAATTTGTGCCATGCCTTATTATACCCACGCCCCGCCGCTTTAACAAGTATATTTCCACATAGTTGTTGCCAAATTGATATAACTTGTATATAATAAGATATTATTGTCCGGCACGGTTGCTAAGTGGAAAAGCGATGGTCTGCAAAACCGTTATTGCGTCAGTTCGATTCTGACCCGTGCCTCCAATCAATTTAAACATCTCAAACGAGATGTTTTTTATTGCCCCGAAGTTAATTGCTCTACATCATCACAATTATAAAGATCCAAATCAAATCCTAACTTTTGATAGCTTTCCGCCGTGCCACCCAACATAATTTGCTGTGTGCCATACTTGCGGCGAATTTTATCAAACGCCGCATCCAATGCTTGATTTTTAATTTCGTCATTACCATCTTCCAAAAGATTGGTTTGCACATTCCCCAACTTGGTTAAATTACCCACGGCTACACGCAAAGCCCGAATTGGGCGGAATGGTTTCTGTGACCACAGCTGGTCAAAGATTTCTGATGCGGTACGCCGAATGGTTAAAACTGTGTGTGTCGGATAAGCAAGACTGGTCTGCGCTCCACACCACTGTAAATTCGCAACTTTAATGGATAAATGAATAGTGTATCCTTGCAGCCCC
>JAZSQY010000079.1:0-5121 GCA_045538225.1 Clostridia bacterium
TAATCCTTATGAAAAGAACTTGGCAACCTAGTAAAGTTAAACGTCGTCGTACAGTTGGTTTCCGTAAACGTATGAAAACCGCAGCTGGACGTAATGTTCTTCGCCGTCGTCGCGCACGCGGTCGTAAACGTTTGACCACAAAATAATTATGTTACCTTTAAGGTATCGCTTAAAGAAGCGCAAAACATTTAACTACTTACACCAACACGGCAAACGCATCAGCGGACAATACGTGCTGGTGTATTTTTGTGCTGCTACGCATTTAAAAATCGGTTTCAGCGCCAGCAAGAAGGTGGGGAACAGTGTGGTGCGCCATCGTGCGGCACGTTTGATGCGGGAAGCCATGCGCCCCTTGTTAAAACGCGTCAATCCACGGACCAATATGATTGTGGTGGCAAAGCCTGAATTACCGCAACAACATCTCTTATATATTACATTAGATTTGGAAAACACTTTGAAGAAAGCCGGACTTGTGTTATAATCAAATTTATTATGAATATTCAGTTCCCCGCCGGAGATGGCATTAAAGGTTTTGTTTACTGGTTACTGTCCCAAATTATGAGTTGGGGTTGGGTATCCTACGGCTTCGCCATTATTTTCTTTACAATTTTTATCAAATTAATTTTGTCGCCGTTGGATTTCTTTAACCGCTTTTTTACGCGTCGTACCCAAATTAAGCAACAAGTATTATCCGCCGAAGTTGCCGATTTGGAAAAAATTTACAAAAATGACCCACTGGGATTTACCCGCGCGCGTCAAGCTTTGTACCAAAAACACGGTGTCGGTGGTTTGGGTGGTTCTTTAATTTCTTTGGCCAGTGTCATTGTCACCATGGTTGTCTTCTTCCAGGTCATGGGTGCCTTGAATAACATTTCACATCACAACATGCACGCGCAATACGAACAGTTGCAAGGTGTCTATCAAGAATACGTGGCGGACAAAGATGCAGCCAATTTGACCGACGAACAAAAAACCGAATTAAGCACTTTATTAAACCAAAAATACCAAGCAACCAACGTTTCCTTTGGTTGGATTAAAAATATTTGGCAACCGGACAGTCCAATGGCCAGTGCCGGTATGTCGGTCGATGCTTACAACCAAAACCAATCCGAAGCGAATCGTTTAACTACGGACGAACAAAAAGCTGAATACAACACAATTTACAGCTACATCGAAGTTGTGCAAAAGCCTAACGGCTTCTTTATTTTGGCGGTACTTTCCGCGGTTACAATTTTCTTATCCATGAAAATTAACAGCATGATGCAAAAACGCAATGCGCCACAAAAGAAAGTGGAACAAAAAGCGGAACCCATTATTACTTATTCCATGCGCGATGCCAAACAACAAGGCACGGACGAAAAACCCATGGTGGATCCGGCGCAAATGGGCAAAATGATGATGTGGATGATGCCTATTGTTTACGTTTTGTTTGCTACCATGCAAACTTCGGCGTTTGCACTTTACATGATTGCATCATCTTTGATTTCAACTGTGATTTCTGTTAGCTTCTCGTTTATCATTGATGCCATTTTAAAACGGATGAAAAAGCCGGACATTACCCATGATTTCGATGCGAAGATTATTAATCCGCATGCGAAGTATTTCAAAGGAGGAAAAAAATGAAAGAAATTATCGTGAGTGCCAAAACGGTAGACGAAGCAATTACCAAAGGTTGTGCCGAATTGGGTGTTGCCATGGACGAAGTCGATTTTGAAATTGTCGACGAAGGCGGTGTTTTCCGTAAGATGCAAGTCAAATTAACAGTGAAAAATGCCGACAGTGCGGAAGCTGTGGCAACCGAAACTGCCACAGAAGCACAACCTGTTGAAGCAAAGGTCATTGAAGAACAACCAACCGAACCAGCCGAACCGGTAGTACAAGTTCAAAAAGGCAAAGTGGAAGAATTTGAAATTGGCGGACAAGCTAAAAAAGAGCGCCCAGCCAAAGCACCACGCAAAGTCACCGAATTCGACCCAAATTGCCCGAAGTTTACCAAGACCTTGGCTTTTGCGGAGGAGTTCTTTAAATTGATGGGGGATGACTTAAAAGTCACCACTTCACACGATGACCAAGAATTTATTATTGCGGTTGAAGGTGATGATGTTTCCCGTTTGATTGGTAAAAACGGACACACGATGGCAGCGATTAACTCAATTATTCATGCCATCGCGATTAACACTCATACAGATGAACCACGCCGCGTTTCGGTTGATATTGGCAATTATCGTGCTAAACGTAAAGAATATTTAATCGACTTGGCAAAACGTAAAGCGGAACAAGTCAAAGAAACGGGACGCTCGGTACGTTTAAAACCCATGCCGGCGCGTGAACGTGTCATTGTCCACTTAACATTGCAAGATGTTGAAGGTATTATTACTGAAAGTGAAGGCACCGAACCACAACGTTATTTGGTGATTAAACCGGGTGCGAGATAAGCCTTAAATAAAACGCTAAATCAAGCCTTAAAACCGCCTTTAAAAGCGGTTTTTTCATGCCTATATATATAAGAAGATGTCGTAAATGCGTTGCTTTTTACGGGTTAAATATGTTATAATTATTCATTATGAGTAATGAAAAAGTAGGGCAGAAAAAAACTGCTGCCAGTTCAAATTATGAAGCAAAAGACATTACCGTTTTGGAAGGTTTAGACCCTGTTCGTAAACGTCCCGGTATGTACATTGGTTCGACCGATACCCACGGTTTGCACCACTTAATCACCGAAGTTGTTGACAATAGTGTCGACGAAGCTTTGGCGGGTTATTGTACCGAAATTAACGTCACGATTGAACGCGATGGCTCGGTTTCGGTTTTGGATAACGGACGTGGTATCCCGACCGGGATTCACCCCACCGAAAAAATTTCCGCGGTGCAATTGGTTTTAACCAAATTACACGCGGGTGGTAAATTTGGTAAAGGCGGTTACTCTATCTCGGGTGGTTTGCACGGGGTTGGTGTTTCTGTTGTTAATGCTTTATCCGAATGGTTAGAAGTTGAAGTTTATCAAAATGGTAAAATTCACCACCAAACCTATAACCGCGGTGTGCCACAAGCTCCGTTGCGTGAAATTGGTAAAACCGATAAACATGGTACCAAGGTTACTTTCTACCCAGATGCTGAAATTTTCGACACGATTGAATTTAACTACGAAACCATGAAAGTCCGTTTGCGCGAATTGGCTTTCTTGAATAAAGGTCTTGTGATTAAATGTGCGGACTTACGTCCGGGTCGTGAACACAAAGATACTTTCTGCTATAAAGGCGGAATTAAAGAATTCGTTGAAAGTTTGAATAAGGGTAAAGATTTAATTATCCCAGAAATTATCTATGTTCACAAAAAGAACAAAACGAACGAAGTTGATGTTGCTTTCCAATGGAACGATGGTTACAGTGAAAATATCCACACTTACGCGAACAACATTAACACGGAAGAAGGTGGTGTGCACTTAATCGGTTTCCGTAATGCGTTAGCGAAAGCAATTAATGATTACGGCCAAAAAGCTAACATCTTAAAAGACAAAGATAAATTATCGATTGAAGATGTTTTGGAAGGTGTAGTTGCGATTATTTCGGTTAAATTGGAAAATCCACAATTCGAAGGTCAAACTAAAACTAAACTTGGTAACGCTTATATGCGCGGTGAAGTAGAAAAAGCCGTACAAGAAAAATTTGGTGAATTTTTGGAAGAAAATCCGAAATCCGCTAAAGAATTGATTTTGAAATGTCAAACTGCACGTAATGCTCGTGAAGCAGCACGCCGCGCGAAAGATTTGGTTCACCGTAAAGGTGTTTTGGAAAATACCACTTTGCCGGGTAAATTGGCTGACTGTACCGAACGCGACCCGAAATTCTGTGAAATCTTTATTGTCGAGGGTGATAGTGCGGGTGGTACAGCGAAGCAAGGTCGTGACCGCCGTTTCCAAGCTATCTTGCCATTACGTGGTAAAATTTTGAACGTTGAAAAAGCGCGTTTGGCACGTGTCTTGGAAAGCGAAACCATTAAGAATATGATTACCGCGTTTGGTTGCGGTATCCAAGAAGACTTTGATATTACGCGTTTACGCTACCACAAAATTATTACTATGTCCGATGCGGACGTGGACGGTAGCCACATTCGTATCTTGTTATTAACTTTCTTGTACCGTTTCATGCGTCCATTAATTGAAGGCGGTTACGTTTATGCGGCTCAACCACCGTTGTACAAAATTACACGCGGCGGGGAAGAACTTTATGCTTACAGCGATGCCGAATTAGAACAAATCACTGGTAAAGGTGGACGTGGTAAAGCGAACGTTCAACGTTACAAAGGTTTGGGTGAAATGAATGCGGAACAATTATGGGAAACAACCATGAACCCAGCAAATCGTACTTTGGTACAAATTACTTTGGAAGACGCGTTTGCCGCAGATGAAATATTCTCCACATTAATGGGTGAAAAACCAGAATTACGCCGTGAATATATCGAACGTAATGCTGCGAACTTCACACAGGATTTGGATATTTAAGGAGTTATCATGAGAAAGAAAGATTACAGCGAAGAATTACAGGAAATAGTTGATAATACTAAATATGTCAAAGTTAAGATTGAAGACGAAATTCACAAGTCGTTTATGTCTTACGCGATGATGGTTAATATGAGCCGTGCGATTCCCGATGTGCGTGACGGTTTGAAACCAGTTCACCGCCGTATTTTGTATTCCATGAGTGAATTGGGCTTAACCCACGACAAACCATTCAAAAAATGTGCGCGTATCGTTGGTGAATGTTTGGGTAAATATCACCCTCACGGTGACAGCTCGGTTTACGATGCATTAGTGCGTTTGGCACAACCATTTACCATTAATATGCCTTTGATTGATGGACACGGAAACTTTGGTTCTGTGGACGCGGACCCACCGGCTGCGATGCGTTATACCGAAGCGCGTTTGTCGTCTGTCGCGAGTGAAATGTTGCGTGATATCGATAAAAATACTGTTGACTTCCGTCCCAACTTTGACGAAACCGAACAAGAACCAATTGTTTTGCCTTCACGTTTCCCAAACTTATTGGTTAACGGTAGTGATGGTATTGCGGTTGGTATGGCAACTAACATTCCACCACACAATTTGAGTGAAGTTATTGACGG
>JAZSQY010000053.1:0-2408 GCA_045538225.1 Clostridia bacterium
CATTTGTTAGACAAAGACCCGAACACCGTGCGCTGCTATTTCCCAGCCGATGCAAATACTTTGCTAGCCGTCTTCGAACGCTGCATGCAAGATACAAACAAAATTAATTTGATTACAGCTTCCAAACACCCCAGCCGTCAATGGCGTACGGGCGCACAAGCTTTGTCCGATGTGCAAGCTGGCATCAGCATTTGGCACGATGTAAGCAACCCCGATGTCGTACTTGCTTGTATGGGCGATACACCAACCGTGGAATGTATGGCGGCCTTGAAAATTTTACAAGCACAAGCACCACAATTAAAAGTACGCTTAGTCAATGTCATTGACGCCGGCATTTTAGGTGGCCGCGAAGATAGCTTGGACGCGACAGCTTATGCACAGTACTTTACGAATGATAAGCCAGTCGTGTTTGTTTCACATACTTACCGCAATTTAATTTTGGCTTT
The DNA here is from genome assembly GCA_045538225.1 of Clostridia bacterium. Lineage (GTDB taxonomy): Bacteria > Bacillota > Clostridia > Christensenellales > UBA1242 > RGIG8050. The sequence continues at coordinate 447 of JAZSQY010000053.1, forward strand.
GACCGCACACCGCCCGAACAGCCACAGTTATACGGTGAAAGGTTATCGCGAATGCGGCGCCATTACGACCGGTTTTGATATGCGCGTATTAAACGGCATTGACCGCTTCCATATTGTAAAAGACATTTTAGCAGCAACAACGCAAGACGCAGCTTTAACCGCAGAAATGGACAACCAACTGGAACACCACCGCGCCTACATTTTACAACACGGCATGGACCCGGATTGGGTGACGAATTTTTAAGTAATAAAAACCGTGCGACACGGTTTTTTTATTATGCTACTTTTTTCTTTTTGCGAATCAATTCGACTGTAAAGGTAATCACTAAATGCAAGCCAATAAAGATGGGCGCAACAAACCAAATTGTTAAGGGTGTGTTGGGCAAGATGGGATTGACCATGTGATAAGCATCGCCATAACCCATAACTGTAATGAAAAATGCACCCGCCGCCAAATAGCAAATGAATCCCCAGAACGGACAGTACCATTTTTGGTAAGAGATGCGGATATAACCAAACACAAATAAGGCAATCGCAACAACCGCGGACAAAGTATGATGCAATAAACCGGATATTGTCGGTAAATACATAAAGGATGAATTTTGGCTAATGAAATCCGGATAGATGGTCACAATGACACCACCACACAAACCGGCTAACCACGCGAAATGTAAGACCGAATTATCTTTCTTGCCGCACAAGCCAGCCAACGCCAAAACAAAGCTGTTTAATCCGCACAAACTGTCCGGCAGTAACCAATTCCATTCGGGTGGATTGGTTTTAAAGACAACAGAGATGCGGTTTACCACCACCGCAACCAATAACAATCCGGACAAACACTTTACCACGATGGTTTTGGTTTTTTCCGTTTTGGCATATTTTTTACCCAGCCATAAACCGATAACCGTGATTACTACCATAACTGCAATGTACGTTAAATGTTGCCAACCATATCTTTGTGGAGCCATGACCACACCTCCCCGCTTTTGTTGTCTTAAAATTACACATAATTCAATAAAATGTCAAACCAACAAAAAAAAGAGCATCATATCGATACCCCTTTTTTTTGTTAGTATTTTTTTTAATTAATTGATGCGGTCTGGAATTGTCAAACCCATTAAGCTGACCACGGTCAAGATGATCGCATTGCCGGTCGCACTAAAGAAAACTAAAATTGCATCGACCAATTTGCTGAAGGTAAAACTTTGGAAAACATCACCAAAGACACTCCAAGGAAATTTAATACAAACCCCCACCAAAACAATAAGTGCAGCAACCAAGACAATCGCGGAAATAAATCGACGGATAAACCCCATTTTTATACCCTCCTTTATTTGTTTATTTATTATAGCAAAAGAAAAGGGGTAAGTCTATCCCCTTTTGAAAATTTTTGCCATATTTTTTTTATTATTTATTATCGTTGCCTGGAAATTCAACAAAGTTTTCTGGATTAACAGCTTTTCCGTTCTGGTACATTGTTAAGCGCACATGCGGCATTTCAAAGACCTCGTAGTTTGCCGATGTGCCAACCGTACCAATACGGTCACCGCTTTTGACTTCATCACCAACTTTTACATCGACCGAATCTAAACTGCTGTACACACTTTCAATACCATCTTTGTGTTGAATGCGAATGAGTTTTCCCGTGCTGGCATCACCACTTTCAATGACAGATGTTACCTTACCATCGTAACAAGCGACAACATTGGTGCCAACTTCTGCACCCAAGGTATAACCTAAATCGTATTCATACCATTTGGTGGTTGTATTGTACTGCACCATGTCGAAGTCCGCCGCCTTTAAAACGGTTGCCGCGGTCATATCAATCGGCAACACCCAAGATACGGTCGCGCCGGTATCGGGTAGCGTTGGACCACCGACCAAGTTACTGTCATCGTTGATATTTGGTGAGTCCGACTTCACAAAACTGAGTGCAATAAATGTTGAAGTAATTCCCAACAT
>JAZSQY010000092.1:0-14551 GCA_045538225.1 Clostridia bacterium
AAGCATTTCTGAATAATATGGCTGCCGGATATTCGAAAGAAGGTGCCAGCACAATCACTCAGCAGTTGGTAAAAAACACTTATTTAACAAATGAAAAAACTTTGCAACGAAAAATGCGCGAAGCAATCTTGGCGTTAAAGGTGGAACAAAATTTTAAAAAAGACCAAATTATTGAACTTTACCTGAATGCAATATATTTTGGAAATAATGTTTATGGTATCGCGAATGCCAGTGAATTTTACTTCAATAAAACACCCACTGAATTATCAACCGCAGAATGTGCGGGACTGGCCGGCATCATTAAAAATCCAAGCAAATACGATCCAATCTTAAAACACGATAACTTTAAACAACGCGCACATTTAATTTTAAAATTAATGCACGAACAAAATTTAATTTCAGATGAAGAATTGCAAATAGCAATCGAGAACCCGTTAATCGTTAACAAACCAACAAACTTATGGTTGGGAACAAATTATCAAACAATGGCATTGAAAGAAGCATCACAAATTTTGAATCTAAGCGAAAGTGATATTATCAATTATGGTTATCAAATTGAGACTTATTACGAACCCGATAAACAAGAATTACTCTACGAGGCAATGGGTAACCCGGAACACAATTTACCAGGTGACAAATTTGCGATGTTATCATCGGTCAATGGTCAAGTTCAAGCATTATGGACATCCACTCCAACACTGCTAAACGCCCGCCGCAACTTCGGAAGTGTTATGAAGCCACTCTTGGTTTATGCTCCGGCATTAGAACTTGGCATCGTTCAACCGGCGACATTAATTGAGGATAGTCCATTAATTGATTCTGATTTTAACCCGCGAAATTCGGACGATGAATATCATGGAGTGGTATCTGTACGCGAAGCTTTAATGCGCAGTTACAACGTCCCGGCCGTCAAAATTTTAAGCGCAACAACCATTGAACAAGCAACTAATATAGCTAACAAAATGGGCTTAAATAATTTACAGGATGAAAATTTATCTATGGCATTAGGGAATACAAAGCAAGGAAATACTTTTATAGAACTTGCGGGTGGATATCAAACAATTGCGAATGAAGGTAAATACACACCGGCAAGATTTATTCGCAGTATCCGTGACCGTAATGGCAATACTGTTTACTTTGATTTGACCAATAAGTATAACTACGCACCCCAAGCGATAACAGCAGATACAGCGTATTTATTGACCGATATGTTAGTCGATACAGCACAGAATGGAACTGCTCGAAAATTAGCTCATGTAAATGCAGAAATTGCGGCCAAGACCGGAACGACAGAACGTGCCGACACAAACTCAAACACCGATGCAACCTTAGTGTCTTACACCCCAGACCACGTCTTGATTGTTTGGCAAGGTAATGCCAGCATGAAACCAGAAGACGACCTACCGCAAGGAACAACTGGCGGCGGACGTTTAGCGAATGCTGCAAAACAAATTCACACAGCAATTGCTAGCCCCGACCAATGTTTTACATGCCCCAGCTCGGTAAAAAACATACGACTGGATAAATTGGATTATACCAACGGTGTCATTAATTTAGCCAATGCTATAACACCAGAATATGAGACCATAATGGATTTATTTTCTGCGCGGTATCAACCAACCAACGTATCCAAGAACTATTTAATAACAACACCGACAGTGATTGATGGCAGAATCACAGACGAAAATGCAGCCGAAATTTGGTTTGAAGTCTTGCCCCACCAAACTTACGAAATTTACAAAAATAATACTTTACAAGCCGTCATTAATCAAAAAACTGGCGCTTATACATTTATTGACAAAAACCCACAGGCCTACAATTATTATCATGTAGTAGCCAGTTTAAACGGCGACCATAAACAATCCAGTAATCAAATTACACTCTGCTTACCACAAGAAAATATATTGACGATTAATGCCGGTAATGCAGTTGAAAATAAGCGTGTTCCATGGTATTTTTAAATAATGGAATTTCTAAACGATGATGGTTTATTAATTGAACAACCAGATAACTTATATAAACTTTCCAGTGATGCTGTCGCATTGGGAAATTTTGTCCAATGCAAAAAAACAGACACAGTATTTGACATTGGTTGCGGAACCGGAGTCTTGACCTTGCTAATTGCTTTCAATCATAAACCACGCGAAATGGTGAGCATCGATATTAATGAAGATGCCGTGAAGCAATGTGAAAAGAATATTAAAATTAACCAAGAAAAACTATCTGCTACTCAATTTACCACATTACATGGTGATGCAAAGCATTTACACAAATTGTTGCCCAATAAAGATGCAAATGTGATTGTTTGTAATCCCCCCTACTTCAACACGGGAAAAAAATCACAAAAGAACGAACACGTTTCCCAAGCGCGCCACGATGACAATTTACATTTGGAAGATTTGGCGGCTTTGTGTACAAAAAACATAAAATATGGCGGCATGGTTTACTTCTGCTATCCCGCCGACCAAATAGCAAAAGCCATTACAATCTTTGAAAACCAAAACTTCCGGATTAAAGAAATTAAATTGATTTCAAATATAAAAGGCATTTACCTGGCGATTTTTCGTGCCAAGAAAGGCGGCGGACATCATACAACTATGCTTGTTTAAAAAAATAGTCACGATATGGACAAGTTTCACATTCACTGCGGCCTTGTGCATCGACACTGCAAATTTTTTTGATGGCATGATTAATTTCTTGAACCGCTTTTTTTTGTTTTAAATGATTAAGATTGATTACCCCACTGGCTAAAGCCACCATTTCGGACTTATTTTGTTGAACAATACACGCAAAAATTTCGTATTCTAAATCAATTTTATTTTGTAAATCATACTCGGTTAAATTACCTGTAATTTTTAAAACTTTGTTCACGCCATCAATGACCAGTGATAACATAAGGTCCTTTGATGTTAAAGAATGCTTTAAACGCAAATGCGTGCTTTTTTCTTGATCACGTATTTCAATAAAACCAGCAACAGCACCGGCACGATCGTAAAGTATGATGTTTTTAATTAAAACTGCCATTGCCTAAATTATAACAAAGAGAATTAACGACGATTGCGCAAAATTTCACTAATTTTAGCATATTGTGTCGGAGTGATTTGTTCCGGCCGACATGCAGGGTCAACACCAACTGCCGATAAAATCGATATGGTTGAAGTTTTATCAATTTGCAAAGCTCCAGATAATGCATTTAGAATGGTTTTACGACGCGCTGCGAAAACACCTTTCAATAATTTACTTAATGTTGAGTCGTAAGGCGTGCCATTTTTTTTCAAACAGATAAAAGCACTATCGACTTTGGGACGTGGCGTAAACATAGTACGCGGAACTGATTGCAAAATTTTACAATCTGCTTGTAATTGACAGGTAACAGACAAAGCTCCATATAGCGAAGTTCCGGCTTTTTCCACGATGCGTTCCGCAACTTCATCGGCAATTAATACATTGATCTCGGTACAATTTGGCAAAGCCAGAAACTGCATAATTAAAGGCGTAGTAATATAATAAGGAACATTGGCTATAAGGCGAAAATTTGGCAACTTGGTAAAGTCGTGTTTTAAAGCATCCTCAAAAATCAGATGCACATTTGAATATGCGTTTAAACGTTGCTCAAGATGTGGTTGCAAACGATGATCAACTTCAACACTGTATAATTGGCAACCGGTTTCAGCCAAAGTTTGAGTTAATGTTCCCATGCCTGCCCCAATTTCCACAACGGTATCTGTTGGCTGAACATCAAGCTTCTTTACCAGGGCATATAAATAATCCATATCATATATGAAATTCTGACCCAAAGATTTTTTATATTCAAATTCCACTTGAACAGTATAACATAAACGTGCTAGTATAGGATAGTTTATTTTGCAAAAGATAAACTCATACTAAAGAAATACTTTTCACAAAAGAAAAACGAAAAAAAAGCAGCTCGCTTATTGGGCTGCTTTTATTTTGTAAAAACGATAAGCATTGTTGGCTGTTAATGTTTCGATTTCGGTTACGGTTTTATTTAATACTTTTGCCATGACTTCTGCGGTGTAACGAATATATTGCGGCAAATTGACTTCACTGCGTTTAGGCGTTGGCGCCAAGTAAGGTGCATCCGTTTCTATTAAAATACGATTTAAAGGTACCGCCCGCAAAGTATCGTGCAGAAACGCTTTTTGTTTATAAGTAATATGCCCACCAAATGCAAAATAGACATCAATCCCATTTAATTGTTTTATGAGATATTCGGCTTGCTCTGAGGTGTAACTCATACAATGAATCAAGACGCCATTCTTCAACTTAGATTTATTAGCAATTAAAACTTCGGCTGTGTCTTCCCATGCATCCCGAGTATGAACCACTAATGGCATTTGGTAACGGTCTGCTAAAAGAATTTGGTGAACGAAAACTTCAATTTGTTTTTCGCGTGATGGTAAATCCGGACGATGATAATCTAAACCGCATTCGCCAACTGCAACAAATTTTTCAAGGTTTAAATGTTCCGCAACAAAGTTTTCCATGTCGTTCGCCGAATACATGTCGGCATAGGCGGGGTGAACGCCGGCTGTGCAATAAACATGTTCATGTTTAGCCGCAAATTCAAAAATAGCGGGCAGACTTTCAAAGTCTGCCCCAATTTCTACGCCGGTGAGTTCACCATTCACAACGTCTTCATGTGTAATTAAACGCGGATCAGTCAAATGAAAATGAGAATCAAACACGATTACTCCGCACGTTCAATTTTTAAAATTTTCAAAGAAATTTGACTTGCTGGTGTTTTGATGATTGCAACTTCCCCAACTTTTTTACCCAACAAAGCTTTACCTTTTGGACTTTCGTTAGAAATGTAGTTTTTTTCAATATCAAATTCCATAAAGCCGGTAACCACATATTTTTCTTGTTTTTTGGTTGCCATGTTTTCAACCAAAACCGAAGTTCCTAAATTTACTGCACTGGTATCTGCTGTTTTATATGAGAAAATTGTCAAGTTTTGTAAAAGCGCTTCAACTTCTTTTACGCGAATTTCCAAATTGTTTTGGGCTTCGCGTGCAGCAGCATATTCGGCATTTTCTTTCAAGTCACCGAATTCACGCGCTTCTTTAATTTGTCGCGCGATATCGCTACGCTTTGACATCAACTCTGCCAATTCATCTTTTAATTTTTTTTCACCAACCACAGTTACATATCTAGTTTCCATCTTAATCCTCCTCTTACCATGATAATGGTCTTTTATTTTATTTTTTTTATATGCATTTGTCAAGTATTCTCAAAAAAAAACATATTTTTACGGCATCAATAAAGTATCGTAAACACTACAATTTAGATAACGTAATTTGCGGGCAAGAACATTTAGACCGGTCGCATTGGTCGGTCGTTTATCGAAAAACTCTTTAAACTTTTCCTGTTCTTCCCAGCGTTCAAAGAGTGTTGTTAGATTACGTTCAATGCATAAGCGTGTAATTTTTCTTTGACGCGCAACCTTTAAATAAATAGATTTTAAATTAACAGCCAATTCGGTATAATTTTCAGTTGCTACTTTTAACAAATCAATTAATATCGGAAAACCGATGTATTCCGATGGACAATCGTATGATAATAAAAAGTCACAAATACCAGTTTTAACTTTATCACGGTCTCTTTTATCTTTCTTCATAATTCAATTTACCTCTTTAATTAATATTTGGGGATTAAATGAATATGCGCATGCATAATTTCTTGACCTGCAGCCTTGCCACAATTGACGACTATGTTATAACCTAAAGGTTGGTGTTCTTTTTGAATTTCTTGTTTAGCCGCATTGATTAAAGCACCAGCAGCCGCCCATTCTTCTGCGTTCATTTCAAAAACAGTTTCAATATGCCTTTTCGGGATTATTAAAGCATGGCCTGGTGCTTTTGGAAATTTATCGAACAACATATAACACAGTTCATTTTCCAAAACACAGTGTTTAGATAAATCACAGAAAAGACACATACGATGAACCTCCACATGGTAATATCAAATTTTCTGCCGTTGGCAATCCAATCTCATAGGTTTGGATTGTGTAGTGTAAACCATTCAAATTTTTTCGTAAAACGTTTTCTATGACTGTTGGCTGCACAGAAGCTGTGTAGTTATTTACCAAGAAAAACAAAGGCTTGTCGGACAATAATTGCGCACAATTAGCAACTAAGCCATTTAAGTTTTCCGTCAACTTCCAAACTTCACCATTCGCCCCACGACCAAAATTGGGTGGATCCATAATAATTGCATCATAATTATGTCCGCGACGGATTTCGCGTGCTACAAATTTTTGCACGTCATCCACGATATAGCGGACACTTTCAAAAGGTATATTGTTTAAATTTACATTGCGTTTGGCAACATCGGTCATTCCGCGACTGGCATCAACATGTGTAACATGGGCACCAGCTTTGGCGCATGCCACAGTAGCACCACCAGTATAGGCAAACAAGTTTAAAACTTTAGCACTTGGTCGTTTTTGTAAAACGTCCATCACCAGGTCCCAATTCACTGCTTGTTCGGGGAACAAACCGGTATGTTTAAAGTTCATTGGACTAATAATAAACTTTAAATCTTTATATTTAATTGTCCATTCATCTGGGGCTTGCTTTAACCATTCCCAAGCACCACCACCGGTAGCAGAACGAAGATAATGACCAGCTATTTTGGGATATTTAGTAAAATCCAAAGGAGGCTCCCAAATTGCTTGAGGGTCTGGACGGAGTAAAATAACATTACCCCAACGTTCTAACTTCTCTCCGTTACCTGTTGCAATAATCTCAAAATCACGCCAATCGGACGAGTATTTCATTTTCCCCTGTTCCTTTTGTAATTTTCATTTCAGTTGCTAAAACTTCACGCATAATGCGTGGTTGATATGCATTTGCAGCTGTATACATTTTCTCGTCAGAGGTTTTAATTTCCAAAACAATACGGTCGGTGATATCTAATTTTTGATTCATTCGTTCCAGCTGAATACTACGAATCAATTCACGTGCGATACCTTCAAACATTAATTCGTCAGTAATTGTGGTATCAAGAACTACTGTCACATCATCACTCGATGTAATTACAAAACCATCACGCGGAGCCAACTTTCGTTCAAATAATTCCGAACTTAATGGGTCAAAACCATCGATAATAATTTTTTCACCCGCATCAAATTTTGCAACATACTCAGCCATTGCTTGCGAGCTTTGTAAAATGTTCTTTAATTCTTGAACACGATTTTTCAAAATAGCACCGGCTTTTTTAAAATTAACAGTCAAATATGCAACATTAAATTTATCATCATCGGTAACAATTTCAATCTGTTTGACGTTTAACTGTTCTTGAATAATAGCCGCAAACATATTGATTGTTTCTACTTTGTCAGTTTTAACGTACAGTTTTGATAATGGTTGCTTAATTGCGATTTGATTTTCTGCACGCAAAGACAAACCTAAACTAATCACTTGTTTCACAAAATCAACCGCATCCAATAAATCTGCCTTGTTATCTTTACCTTTTAGGTTGATTGGTGTTGGATAGTTTGTCAACATAACCGGTTCTTCACCTTCTCCAAAACAATTTTCCCACAGATACTGTGAATAACTAGGCACAAGTGGAGTTAGAACAATTACAACACTACGTAAAGCATTAAACAAGCACCAGTAAGCATTCATCTTATCTTGGTCTTCTCCGTTCTTCCAGTAACGACGGCGGTTAACACGAATATAGAAATTGGAAATATCTTCAACAAAATCATCGGTCAATTTTACAACTTGGTGTGTTTTGAATTCATCATAAGCCGCACGAGTTGCTTGAATATACTTGTTTGTTAATTGAATTAACCAGAGGTCAATTGGGGCTAAGTTTTCGGGTTGATAACTTTTAACATCAGGTTTATCCACCATTGCATACGTTGTATAGAAAACATACGCGTTCCAGATTGCTAACAAACGACGTTTAGCATCTTCTGCAATACTGTCACCAAAACGCATATCTAATGTTGGATTTGCGCTGGCAAAGGTATAACGTAAAACGTCAGTTCCATATTGAGCAGCAACATCTTCGATATAAATTTTACGTGGACCAGTTTTGGAGAATTTCTTTCCGTCTTCGTCAACCAATGTTGAGTATCCAACGACATTTTTATATGGGGCTTCACCGGTTAAAACAACTGACATAAATAATTGAGCATAGAACCACAATCGAATTTGTTCTTTCATTTCCAAGACCATATCGGCTTTGAATTCACCTTTTGGTTTAGTAGAGAAAGGAGCAATACCAGCATCCAACCAGCAATCTCCCACATCCGAAACGCGTGAAACATGTTCATGACACTTTTCACAGGTAATTTGTACTTCATCAATATAGGGACGATGCAAATGCGGAATGGCATCAACCTTAGTCTTATCTGTTGCACGCGCACGCAATTCTTCACGACTACCGATAACGTTCAAATGCCCACATTTTTCACAGGGATAAAATGGTAAAGGCAAACCATAGAAACGACGACGACTAATATTCCAATCACCCATATCGGTCAACCATTGACGCATAGATTTACCCATAAATGCTGGTGTCCAATGAACAGTATCCGCCGCTTTTAACAAATCTTTACGAATACCATCTGTAGCAATATCATAGCCAGCAACCAGGCGGAAAATAACATCTGTCTTGCAGCGCCAACAGAACGGATAGTTATGTGTATAATCGTGATGGTAATAGATTGTTTGATTTTCTGTCAACTTTTGGAAAACAATATCTTCACATTCGACAGTTGATAAACCGGCCAACCATTCAAATTCATCATAGAAGACACCATTCTCACCAACTGGAATAATGATAGGCTTCATATTTAATTTGGTTCCCAAGGCAAAGTCTTCCGCACCGCAACCAGGAGCAATATGCACCGCACCAGAACCATCAATTTCATCAACTTGATCCCATGCAACAATTTTATGTTCAAATTGCTGCTTAGTTAATTCTAAGAACGGTTCATAAGTTAAACCAACTAAATCACTACCTTTGACTTTTTCAACAACCTCGATTAAATCATCACGCAATACTTTTGTGCGTGCTTCACAAACAATCACTAAGTTTTCATCACTCTTTACACGGCATTTACAGTAAGTAAATTCTGGATTAATAGCGATAGCCATATTGGCCGCCAAAGTCCAAGGTGTTGTTGTCCAAACCAAAATACGCTCGTTACGGTCTTTCAATTTAGCTTTTACATAGACAGCTTTATGTGTCCGTTCTTTGTAACTGCCAGTCATTTCGTGCTCACTTAAACTGGTACCACAACGCGGACACCATGGCATTGTTTTGTAACTTTGTTTCAACATTTTTTTGTCGTTACAAACTTTCAAGAAATTCCAAATTGCCGTGATATTTTGATCCGAGTTCGTTATGTAACTGCGATCCCAATCTCCTAACTGTTCAATAACTTGACTTTGTTTTGTTTGATGGTCTTTGAAGAAATTGACACGCTCAATACACTTCTCTGTGAACTTATCCATGCCATAATCGACAATGTCTTTTTTGCTTTTTAAGCCGAGTAATTTTTCAACTTCGACTTCGACCCACATTCCCTGGGCGTCAAAACCCCATACATAATCAACTTCCTTACCAATTAAAGAATTATAGCGATTGTACGCATCTTTTAAAGTACGACCCCAACCATGATGCAAACACATAGGTGCATTTGCAGTTATTGGGCCATCCAAAAAGTTGTATTTTGGTTTTCCTTTATTCTTTGCTTTAACCCTTTCCAAAATATCAACTGGTTCATAATTGTGACCAAAATCAAAAACAGTAGTTTCTTTTTTCATAAATTTTCCTTTTATACTTATAACAAAGTATCACGATTCTTAATAAGTTTCAATAATTTTAACCAAATCAATAATATCCGCATTGGTTAAGAAGCAAACCGGTGGTTCCATTGCGGTTCCATTTTCAGTAATCAACACACCGGCAATTTTACGATTATTATTAAATATTGTTAACACTTGTTCAATTGTAACACCTTTATTTACAATGGTATAATGCCCCGATTGTGGATACATATGTAAATATTCATCAATTGATGTTTTGCGAATAAATTGATCCAAATCACATTTGTCTAATATACCGGCTAAATCTTCAATCAACTTGCGCCAACGAACAATACCGACCAAACAATTACCCTTATAAGCCGGAATCATACCATGTCCGGTTTTGCCCGTTTCTTTAATTAAATCATACAGGCTACGCGTCGCATCAATTGTTGCAACAGGACGCGTACGCAAAATATCAACGACCAACGGCGGAGTTGTAATTAAGGTCGCAATTTTTTCCATTAAATTAACGACATCCAAATGAGGTTCTGCAATTACCTTATTATTGTCACTACTGTGGACAATGGCATTACGCAAGCGCGCAAAAGTGATTAAATCATTTTCATAACCGCGAACCACATGATTTAAATCCGCGCAACGACGGATCAAATCAGAAAACGAAATTGTCGTCTTGTAGTTGTATTGCACACGCAAAGCTCTATCAATTGCGTTGTACGCATCAAGGAAACGTGCGCCTAATGATTTTGCTGTTAAGTTTGACATATCTTTATTATACACTTATAATTTGCTGTGAGCAAAATAGAAAATCGACTAACTGGTGAATTAACTGTAACATTAAAAGGTTACGGTTTTGTTGATATTAATACTAAAGATAATGATAGAAGTGATGATATATTTATTGCCAAAGAAAATTTAAATGGCGCCGTTGATGGTGATATAGTTGAAATTCGATTTAAAAAGAAAAAATTTAAAGGTCGCCCCGATGCCGAAATTGTCCGTATCATTGCGCATCAAACACAGCCAATGACAATTGAAGGCATTATGAAAAAATACAAAATTGTGCCTCAGTTTCCGGCGCAAGTTATACAAGAAGCCGAAAAAGTTGCCAAGAAAGCGATTTCCGATTGTATGTATAACCGTTTAGATCTACGCGAAATGCCGATTTTTACAATTGACCCCGCTGATGCCCGTGATTTGGATGATGCGGTTAGTTTGACAGACAATCAAAATGGAACGATGACTTTGGGTGTGCATATTGCAGATGTTTCCGAATACGTCAAAGCCGATAGCCCTTTAGATCAAGAAGCATACCGTCGCGGAACCAGCATCTACTTCCCTGACCGAGTTATACCAATGTTACCAACCCAATTATCGAACGGAGTTTGTTCATTGAACCCAAATGAACCCAGACTGACTTTGTCGGTCTTTATGACGTTAGACGCAAATTATAATAGGATTGGTTACGACATCAAAAAAACCTTAATCCAAACAAAAACGCGCTTTTCCTATGATGAGGTTCAAGAAATTTTGGATGGTAATGCAGACCATGCATTCAAAGATACTTTGTTAAAAATGGCGGAAATTACAAAAAAATTTGAACATGACCGTCAAGTACGTGGCGAAATTACCTTTAATGTTCCAGAACCCAAAATTGTATTGGACGAAAATGGAGAAATTGCATCGGTCTATTCACGCCCACATAAATTGAGCCACCGCATTATTGAAACATTTATGATTATGGCGAATGAAGTTGTGGCCGAACATTGTAACAAGCTGAAACTACCTTTTGTTTATCGTATTCATGAGAAACCGGATCCAATCAAAGTTATTCGCTTTATAAATACTTTAAAACCATTCCAAATTAAACATCAAATTGATTTTGAAAATACAAATGGTTTTCAATACCAAGACATGCTTGACGGGATTACCGACGAAAACCTAAAAATCATTGTTTCCAGTTTAGCACTCCGTTCTATGCAAAAAGCCAAATACGATCCTAATTGTATTGGACACTTTGCTTTGGGCGCCACCTACTATTGCCACTTTACTTCCCCGATTCGTCGCTACCCAGACCTATTAATTCACCGTATTATTAAAATGCATTTAGACAATCAACTGAATGCGCAACAAATCGGACGAATTAAACCGTATGTTGTGGCCGCAAGTTTACAATCGTCACAAACTGAACTTGATGCCGTAGCCGCTGAGCGCGAAGTAGACGATTTAAAATGTGCCGAGTATATGCAAGCCCACATCGGAGAAACCTTTGAAGGTATTGTTAACGGCATTACAGACTTTGGTGTTTTCGTTTATATTCCGGCAAATACTGCTGAAGGATTGGTACGCACAGAAAACTTGCCCAATGACAATTATCGTTTCCACGAAGGGACCATGCAAATGCTAGGTAAGAAATCCAAAATCCGTATCGGCGACCCTATTAAAGTTACCGTCATTGGTGTCAATTTACACAAGTGCAAAATTGAATTTACGGCAAAATAACAAAAATAGAGTTATTTTCTAACTCTATTTTTGTTTTAATTAGACATGAAATTTATAGTTAATTCATATGTTTTACCATCAGATTCTACGGTATTAATGACACTATAATACGTCATAATCCATGTGGAACTTTTGTCTAAAACATAAAGAAAATGACCACTCCAAAAAATAGGAATCTCAATAAAATAACTACCTAATTCACATTTAACATCAAATACAAAAGAATCTTCAGTAAGTTTTGTAATATTAGTTGTATAAGCAACCTCACCACCTGAAAGTTGTATATTACCAATCGCATATTCATATACAACACTGGCGCTATCTTCCATGTCGCTCAGCGCTGGAATTAACTTACTTACAGAAACAAATTCCGAAGATGTTAAAATCTGTTCCAAATTATCTTCAAAAACTTCTATCTGGGAACTATCAACAAGATAGTAAAAATACCCTGCAAAACTATTACAAGCTGTGTAAATAGTCTGTTTCGGATTTATGATATCTTCAAGTTTTATTTGAATGGTTTGCTCTTTCGAGTAAGGCTTTCCGTCCATTTCCCAATGTGTAAAATCGGAATCGCCAGCTGTCATTGTAATATTTTTACCATCAAACTCAACTGCCGCATTTTCAACGATAATCGGAATAAAAACCGCAGTTATAATTTTATTCTCTATTGCGCGAAAACTTTCCAATCTACTATATTTATTACCCGAACCCTGAATATAATCTCCATCTACACCTGAAATTATTCCATCACCATCTACTTCCCAATGGCTAAACATACAACCTTCTTTAGGATGTGCTTCTATATAAACCTTTTCATTGTCAAAATAATTACCACTACCTGAAGCAGTTCCCCATTCAAGATTATTTGATTTTACAGTTATCGATCTAACTTCACTTGTTTCACGTGAAGGCAAAAAACTGCAGGCACTAAAGATAAATGAACTACTGATACATAAAACGAAGACAAAGATTGTACATAAAAATTTTTTAACATTTATTTTCATAATTATTCCTTTTTCTTAAAGTATACAATTATAAAAAAAAAAAAACATTTGTCAATAAATTATACACATTAAAAACACATCAGTATTGATGTGTTTTTAATGCTTATTGAAATGAAATCTTTTTATTAAATTTAAGCAGAAGCACCGGACATATTGAAGATACCGAACAAGATGAAGAAGATAATCGTTAAGACAGCAATTGAAACTGCACAAATGATAATCAAGTTACGGATACGGCCAAGATTATTTTTGTTGCGGTTCTTAGTGTAATAACTTTCACTTGCACCCGTAATAGCATTGTTACCATTTGCTGAATCGGATGGTGATACCAAAATTCCAATGATCATAACGATACTTAACAAACTAATTAAGCCGATGATAACACCTTGAATAATTGGGAAGCTGTCGGCAATCCATTTTGGCATGTTTGATGGAGCTAATAAATTATTTAACATTTTTGTACCCTACATTTTGATAAAATTTCATACCAGTTCCGGCTGGGATTAACTTACCAAAGATAACGTTTTCTTTAAGACCTTGTAAGTAGTCAACTTTGTTTTTAACCGCAGCATCGACCAATACAGAACTGGTTTCTTGGAAGGACGCCGCCGACAAGAAGCTGTCGGTACGCAATGCAGCTTTTGTAATTGACAACAAGACGCGGGTTGCACGTGCAGGACATTTACCTTCATTAATTGCCAACAAGTTTTTGTGTTCAAATTCGATAACGTTAACAACCGAGCCGATTTGGAAGTCGGTGTCACCTGCATCTTCGATTTTAACTTTTTTCAACATTTGTCTTACAATAATTTCCAAGTGCTTATTGTTAATTGAAATATCTTGTGTTTTGTAAACCTTGATAATTTCAGTAATCAAGTAATCTTGAACGGCTTTAATACCTTTGTTACGTAAAATATCGTGTGGGTTGAAGACACCTTCGGTCAAAGCTGAACCTGGTTCTACGACATCTCCTTTCTTTACAATAACTTTCATGCTTGCTGGGATTAAGTATGGAACTTCTTTGCCTTCATTGGTTTTAATAACAACTTCAACACGTTTTTCAACTTGGTTAACTGCAACAACTGTACCACCAACGTCACTAACCAACGCAACACCCTTTGGCACGCGTGCTTCCAAGATTTCTTCGACACGTGGCAAACCTTCGGTAATGTTCGACATAGCAATACCACCACTATGTTTGGTACGCATGGTTAACTGTGTACCAGGTTC
>JAZSQY010000060.1:0-7218 GCA_045538225.1 Clostridia bacterium
AATTTGTTGCCCAGACCTTCGCCTTGGGACGCACCCTTGACTAAACCCGCAATGTCCACAAACTTTACGGTCGAATTAATCACGGATTTCGCATGGTAATGTTCCGCCATAAAATCAACACGCGGATCCGGGACCGGCACGATACCGATGTTTGGCTCGATCGTACAGAACGGATAGTTCGCGACTTCGGCCCCCGCACGCGTAATGGCATTAAATAATGTACTCTTCCCCACGTTGGGTAAACCCACAATTCCAATCTTCATGTTTTTCTAACTCCTTTGTTTTATCGGCGCTTACGTCCATATGCCATCATAAAATATGATAAATAACGCAAAAAGTAAACCAATGACATGGCAAAGCTGATCACATAAGTATTCGCTGCCGCACGTAAAACTTTTTTTACCCCACGACGTTCTTCTTTGGTTTCAACAATATGCAAATCTTCCAACATGCGCATACCACGGCGCGAAGCATCAAATTCTGTGGGCAATGTAATAAAACTAATCAACGCACTTAAGCCATAGATAATACAGAACGATAATAATGCCCATTTCATTGCCTCGATTGCTAAACCCGCCGTCAACAAAGTGGCAAAAAAACTAATAATAATTAATGGTGTTAAAAGACGACTGGAAAAATTACTTAAACGAATCACGAAGTTACGCACTCTTAAAGGCAAATAACTTTGCGCATCTTGTAACGCATGACCACATTCATGAGCCGCAATCGCCAAAGCCGAAACCGAAGTGCCATTGAGAACTTTTGCCGTCAAACGTACCATTTTATCGCGTGGGTCATAATGGTCGCCAACGTTGCCCGTGGCTTCTTCCACACCGATGTTCAATTGATTTTCTTGTGCGATGCGCAACACTAAATCCCTACCCGTAATATTTCCTGTTGACGAAACACGATGGAAATGACTAATAGTTGTATGCACATTAATCGATGCAATAATGGCAAATATGAAAATCGGCAGCATTGCTAGCCCCGAAATGATATAAACCAATTCCCAAGACATAATTCTATTATCGCTTATTTCACCATTTGCAACAACATCTTTTTCAAAGAATCCATATCGGCAACATGAATAATTTCCGCACCATTTTGTACATCTGGATTATTGTCACGGTTACGGAAGAAGTCATTGACTGTATCAAAAATTTGACCAGCTCCACCAAATTCGTCCACAATAATCATTTTCTTTTTCGCAAAGAATGAAAACAATAATTCGCTAAAGGTTCCCCAACTGCCGCCCAAAGCCACAACCACATCACTGTACGGTGTCATATCCATACTGCGTTTTAAAAAGTTTTCGCTGTTGGTTGGTAATATGTTTTCATTAAAGACTAAGTCGGTTACACCGTCCGTGGTAAATTTATAACGCTCTAAATGCTCTTGCATATCAGCCGCCGGTGTATAGCCAATAACTTTTCCACCAGCTTGTACTGCACCACGCCCAACAAAATATGGATAACCGCCACAAGCTCCGGTTAAAATTTCAAAATTATTTTCGGCTAAAAATTTTCCCAAATCGGCACAAGCTTGGATTTCTTGCTCGCTGTAAGATTTATTGTTCGTTCCACCATAAACAGTAATTTTCATTATTTAATCCCCCTTCAATTAATAATATATAACTTTACGCACAAAGACGAACTTTAATGACATAAATTATATCAGATTGTAGATTTGTTCTTTTAATTTGTCGATGCCAATTTTTTGGATTGCCGATATCGCAACCGCCCCATCGGGTACCACAAAGTTAGGATTCTTATCAATTTTATTATAGACAATTAACTGTGGAATTGTGTCCGCACCAATATTATGTAAAACTTGGTTGACGACTGCTATTTGTTTTTCGTGCTCCGGATTGGAACAATCCACAACATGCAATAGTAAATTGGCTTCGCGTGTTTCGTCCAAGGTGGCTTCAAAGGCACGAATAAATTCATGTGGTAAATGATTGATAAAGCCAACCGTATCCGTTAAAACAAAATTTTTACCATTTAAATAAATAGCGCGCGTAGTAGTATCCAAAGTTGCAAATAATTCGTCTTTAGCGTAAACACCGGCTTTAGTTAACAAATTAAATAAAGTCGATTTGCCACTGTTAGTATATCCCACCAAGCAAACGCGTTGTTGGTTGGAGCGTTGTCGCACGGCAACTGTCCGTGTTTTTTTGACTTCAGCCAACTTGCGTTCCAGTGCAGTGATTTCATCGCGAATTAAACGTTTATCCAATTCCAACTTCTTTTCACCCGGACCACGCATACCAACACCATTGCGCATTTTACTCATTAAGCCGCTGCTACCAATCAAGCGTGGTAAATTGTAACGCAGCTGCGCTAACTCAACTTGCAACTTACCCGCTGCACTTTGCGCACGCGCTGCGAAAATATCTAAAATAACTTTGCTGCGGTCCAAAACAGGAACACCCAAAGCCTGTTCCAAGTTACGCACTTTACTACCCGACAGTTCGACATCAAAAACCACGACATTAGCATTAGTTTCCGCAATCATGGTTTTAATCTCTTCAACTTTTCCAGTACCTATATAATAGGTAACATCAACATCTTTACGGTTTTGAATCACGCGACCAACTGTCCGTAAATTACAGGTGGCACACAATAAAGAAAGTTCGTCTAAATCGTTTACAGACAAAATTTGGTTGACACCAACGCCAACCAAAATTGCTAAGTCAGGTTGTACCTGATTATTGTGCATTGCGTTCAGCCGCCGCTTTGGCTCTCTTAGCCTTAACATCGTTTTTTGTTTCGATGCGTTTTACGCCGTCATAGTAACCGCATTCAGGGCAAACTACGTGAGGACGAATTACAGCCTTACATTGTTTACATTCCGTTAAAGTTGGAGCGGTTAATTTACTGTTGTTCGCATTACGCGTGTTACGACGTGCTTTTGATACTTTATGTTTTGGTACTGCCATAATGAATGATTATAACAAATAGGACTTGAAATGTAAAGGACTTTCGTGTATATTAGCCAAATGGGTTTATTAGCAAAGGCAACAGCATTATTAGAAGCACAAAAACGCGCAGCTGAGGCTGCAGAAAAGTTTGCTGCTTCCTTATCAAAAACAACAATAAAAACAATTAATGATTCAACAACACAACCAACAATGGCAAAAAGAATTGCTGTCAATACAGCTTTGATTAGCCCTATGTCTACTCCTACCCAAATCAGAGTTAATTCATTTAATCCCGAAAAATACGGTGTTTTTGTAAGTTCCAAAGAACCACAAAAACCAACCAAAGAAATCACACCAACCAAGGAAAAAGCAAAAGAAAAATTTGCAGCTAACGTAGAAACAGCTCCAATCATTCCCGACACAAAAATATTAAATCAATTTAAATCCAAGTTACGTAAATTAGTAGCTGGATTTGTTGTCACAATGGCAGCACAACTTGTTACGCCGACCTGTGTTGAATATGTATCAACAAAAGTTCAGAATCATAAAGACAACACGGAAAAACTTTACCATATTAACCCAACCGCCGAACTTCCTGATTTTAACTTTATCGCTAAAGCCGAGCCAGTTGCGCCCGTTGCCGAAGTTAAGAACGTGCAAGAGGATGTGAAGAAACAAGAGGTAAAAGCGGAGACACAACAAGTGGTCGAACAAGCAATCGTAAAATTTCAACAAGGTATGGAATCACGCGTTTCTAAACACGACCGTGAAGTTTTAGCGCGGATGTTGTATGGTGAAGCTGGTCGCGGCGCTGACCCGTTTGAAATTTTGCATACCGTGTTAAATCGTGCTTCTTCCCCTTTGTTTAAAGGTTCATTGGCCGATATTGTCAAACAAAAAAATCAATATGTTGGTTACAGCGCAAAACATCCTTTAACCAAAGATTATCTAACTATGGTTGACATGGCAATTGATTATTGGGAAGCACATGACTGTAAAAAAATTGATGGTTGTGATCATTATTATTTTGTCACAGGTATTACCGGTGTTTGTAATAAATTTGAAATCAGCCCGAAAAACAACAACGGCAAATGGATACCCAGTTCATCTAAACAATACGCTAAATTGCGTCATTACTGCCCTGTGGCAACCGACCAAGCAAAGCGTTACTTTGCAAATCGCCAAGGTTACCAAAAAGCTTACGGACATACAAAATAAACATAAAAAAAATGATTAGTTTAAGCTAATCATTTTTTTTGCAACAATTTTTCACATTCCAAGGCAATCATCAATTCTTCGTTGGTTGGAATAATTAATTTTTGACAGTTAGGCAAGAAATCAAAATGCGCCATGACACGTTCCGAAACGAACTTACGATGCACACCGATACCCCCTGTCCAAACCACTGCATCGCAACCTTTCATTTGTGCGACATAAGCACCAACGTATTGCACTAAACGATGAATGAAAACATCCAACGCAATTTTTACGCGTTCATTCGTTTCCATTGCTGGTTCCAAATCGCGCATGTCCGATGAAATTCCCGACAAACCTTTTAAACCGCAAGATTTATTCAAATATGTAATCGCTTCATCAATTGTGAAATTATGTTCTTTACAAATAATACTCAAAGCCGCAGCATCAATATCGCCGGCGCGTGTTCCCATCACTAATCCCGCCAAAGGCGTCATACCCATACTGGTATCAATGCACTTACCATTTTGCACAGCGCAAACACTAGCACCATTACCAATGTGACAAGTTACCAATTTCAATTCAGACAACGGACGACCTAATTGTTCGGCTGCTTGCATCGCGACATATTGGTGACTGGTCCCGTGGAAACCATACTTGCGGATACCGTATTTTTCGTAGTCTTCGTACGGAACACCATATAAGTAAGCACCCGGTTCCATGGTACTGTGGAACGCGGTATCAAACACTAAAATATTCGGCAAGTCTGGCATTTGTGCACGGCAAGCACGCACCCCGGCCATAGCCGCTGGATTATGCAACGGAGCCAAAAATTCAATGCGGTCCATTTCGGCTAAGACTGCATCGTCCACGACAACGCTATGTTGAAAGTTTTCGCCACCGTGAACGACACGATGACCAACCGCTTTAATTTCGGATAAATCGACTTTACTTAAAATTTCTTGAATCGCCGCCGCATGGTCAGTGACCCTTTGAATGTCATCATCAACAAATTTTTCCTTGGTGGTCGTTTCAATCACTTGGTATTTTACCGAACTGCTACCACAATTTAAGACTAATATTTTCATATAATGATTGTAGCATAGTTTTGTTTTGTGGTATAATACTTTAATGAAGATTGCGGTGATTATTGCGGAGTTCAATCCCTTTCACAAAGGACACGAGTATTTAATTCAACAGACTCGTGAGTTAACTGACTGCACTCATATTGTTGTCATTCAAACGGGTAACTTTACGCAACGTGGCGAACCCGCAATTATCGAGAAACATTTACGTGCGGAAAGCGCGGTCATGTGCGGTGTAGATGCGGTTTTGGAAATGCCCACCGCTTTTGCCACCAGCAATCCCGAAGTTTATGCCAAAGCCGGCGTCCAAATTGCAAATACGATTCCGCATGCCAACTATCTGGTTTTTGGTGTGGAAGACAACAACTTAGCCATTTTGAAACAAATTGCGTACGTTAAAATTAAACAAAATCGCGAATACGAAAAGTATCTGAAAATCCATTTGAAGGCCGGCTTATCCATGGCGGCGGCACAAGGTGAAGTCATTAAAAAATTGCTCCCCAAAATTCCACCCATGGTCATTACCAAAATTTTGAGTGGAACAAATAATATTTTGGCGATTGAATATTTACGCGAACTGTACCGTTTACACAGCACAATTCAACCGGTTTCGGTGGCACGCCATAAAGATGAAAACAGCCAAACCAATACCAGTGCTTTGGCCATTCGTGACGCGTACTACGCAAACAATTTATCCGTGGAAGATTGTATCCCCGCCCAAGTCTTACCTTTCTTCATGGAATCAATTGAAAAACATCCGGTCAAAGATATGTTTGAATCCGCGATTCTATTTAACACTTTGAATAAATTTGACGTCAAACATACTTTTGACATCACGCCAGATATCGCCCAGATGTTACGCAGCCGCCGTCCAATTACTTACCAACAATTGACCACCACCAATCCCCAAAACCACTACTCCGCCAAACATGTGAAACGCGTCGCCCTACACGCAACCTTGGACGTTACCGCAAAAGATATTAATTTTATTTACCAACACAATCACTTGCCGTATACATACTTGTTGGCCATCCGCAGTGACGCCCATGACCTGTTCAACGAATTGACTTCGATTCGTCAAACACCGGTCATCGTCCACGGCAACCGCAACAAGCCAAGTATGAGTAAATACTATCTGCGCATGCGCGAAATTGATTATCGCGCACAAAGCCTTTACGAAATTGCGTGCCGCCAAAGATTCCCACAGCGACCGCATTATGTTGTTTTGGACCAAACCGCCGAACCAATTATTCATGACGAACCGATTAATGTGACAGAAATAGACGAAACCCCAGAAACAACTACCCCAGAACAAGATGCATAATAAAAAAACACCAAAGAGTGCGTAAGTTTGAAACTTGCGGAATAATCAACACTCTAACCAAATTGGTTAGGGTGTTTTCTTTTACCTTGTAAAAACATAAAACGGCTACTTCTGCTGTTTGTTGTGCCTGCAAAATTTCTTGTTCATTCAAAGGTAAATTTGCATGACCTTAACTCTTTGAGTCTTTCTTCCATTATTATTTTTGTTTTCATTCCAATCGGTCAACCATATTTGTACAATATGAATCCTACATTATTGCAATATACACAGATTAAATGACAAACAAAAAAGCCAGTTCTTCACTGGCTAATTATTTTAATAAAAATTTATTGCGTAATACCGCCGTCTTTTTCGTCGGCTTTCGTTTTTTGTTTTAATACTTTATTGGCATCTTCTGGTTTGATTGTTACTCTTGTTTTCTTTTCTAATGCTTCGGCTGGTACATTTCCCGCAATTAACCTTTGTTTTTGTTCTTCGGTGAATTTTGTTTTATTTATTTTAAATCTTCCATATAACCTTGCTTCATCTTTATCATTACTCTTACCAGATGGCATCTTCCCATCATGTACTTTAAGCCAATCTATTACATCCGACACAATTTGTTCAATTACTTCTTCTTGTGAAAGAAATACACTTACCGGAACCCCTGCATCAATTAACCTTTGTTTTTGTTCTCTTGCTTCATCTTTATC
>JAZSQY010000028.1:0-4559 GCA_045538225.1 Clostridia bacterium
GGCATCACTATGAATTCGCAATCACTGAAAATGAATTCACGGTTTCACGTCAATATTACTTACGTTTCGAAATGAATGCCGCTGGATATACATTCATCGACAACGTTAGCACCTCTCAAACGGCAGCAACCGGCCAAGTAACAACAACCAACATCGATTTGAACAATTTGTTAACATTTGATAAAGCATGGGAAGCAACCAACGAATTTGCTGTTTACAACTGCAACGCTACCCCAACTGGTGTTACTTTGGAAATCTTCAACCAACCAAAAACAATCATCCAAAATAACTTTGGCTATAGTTTGACCACTGACGAATATTTCGAAATTGTTATCGAAGCACATGGTAATAACGCTTATTTAGGTCTTTCTAATTATGATGGCTTACTTGAAGTTATCACTGATGAAGTTGATCCTAATTCAAATCTTGAATACAAATTATATTTACAACCAAAATCTGACGCTACTAACGTTAACTTACAAATCACATTGGGCAACGTTTCTGCAGATACTGATGAACAAATCAGCTCAATCGCAAACGGCAACATCTTTATTAAGAGTTTAAAAATCAACAAAATCGATGAGGCCCTATTTAATCTTGCAAGTGATACCGCAGATGCAGACAGCCGCATTAAAATTTTATCAGTTAACGAAAAAGAAGAAAGCGAAGAAAATACCAACACGAACCAACCTGACACAAATTTCTTTGGCGAAAACTGGTGGTATTTAATTCCATCCTTAATTACTGCTGCCGCTTTACTGTTGGGAATCATTGCATTCTTGTTGCGTAAAGTTAAATTTGACAAACATATTACCAAGAAAACAACTTCATACGCTCGTGATATGCGCTTAAAAAATCAACAAAAGAAAATTGTTGCTCAAAAAGCCGCAAAAGTAGATAATGTAACAGATGAAAAGCAAAGTAATTAAAATTCTTGCCTTACTTGTCGGTTTAGGCATTATTGCCGCCGCAGGATTAGGTTTGTATTTTAGCTTTACGAGTGGGCCATCCGATGGCAAATTTCAATTTGGTGTTGAATACCATATGACCGAAATACGTAAATCGGATAAATTCAAAGGCGCAACACTCGACACAAACAGCTATTTTAAAATTAATGGCGATCAAAAAACGGGCGTTCTTTATTTAGTTGGACTTGAAGCAACCAACGAATCAATACCTTTTGTTGTTACCAAATACGATGAATCAAAAAACAAAACAATTATTCATCTTGATTACATCATTTATAACGGTGACGATACCTACATCCAAAAGTTACAAGCCATTAGTACCAATAACCGTATTGAAATTAAGAGTGTTGAAAGTCACGGAATTCAAGATATTATCCAACAAAACCCAAGCGAAATTGACCAACTTGAATACGAAGTTACAATTATGGTTTTTAGTAAGGAGTCAGCATAATGTTAAAACGCAGTACAAAAATTGGTATTATTATAACTGTAGTGGCTGCCGCCTTAATTGGCATTGGTTTGTTCGCCTATTTCACTTTTTTTCAAAAAGACAATTACCGTATTGTTGGTGTTGAAGCTACCGAATTTAGCACCGAAGATTTCGTAGAAAATTCAAAATTAATTTTTCACAAAAATAATACATTTAGCATTCGCATCGAACACAAAGAAAAAGGTCTATCAATCACCGGAATTGGTACTTACACATTGGAAAATAAAACTTATCATTTAACCTTTATCCAAGCGTATGCACGCGATTTGAATGATACTATCGTTGAAATAACTGAAGAAACAAAAACAATTACTTGCACTAAATCCGGAACACGCATCAAGTTTACCGACCACAAAAACCAAACATATTATTTCGGATAATCAATAATCTTACAGCACAACGGTGTTGCAACAGGCACCAAAATTTCCTCTGGTAATTCATTTTCATTACGACAACCATTTGCCAAAATAATCGTACAAGGCGCTACCCTGCACTCACACGCGATTTCAAATAATTTCCCTTTCTCATATTTAACTTTCACCAACATATTCATGTGTATGCGTACTTTTACAAAATCTGTGCTGGTGATCACGGCTTTTGCCGTTTTAACGCGCTTTATTGGTTTTGTGTTTCGCATTTTTTTATCACGCCTTTTGGGCGCAGAAATGCTGGGTGTTTACCAAATGGCACTCAGCATTTTTATGATTTTATTAACGATTATTAGCAGCGGCCTCCCCTTGGTTATTTCTCGTGAAGTTGCCAAATACAAAAAAAACAGTTCACAAATTCGTTCACTGACCATCGCAGGCTTAATTATCGGCATCTCGGTCTCGGCGATTCTGTCCGCGGTTGTGCTATTGGGACACAAACTATTTGGCTTTATTTTTACCGACCAACGCTGCCTGGCAATTTTATTTGCGCTCTTACCCGCTTTGGTCGCCAGCAGCATCTACTGTGTTCTTCGTGCGATTTGGTGGGGCGAAAAAAAGTTTTTCCTGCTCGGTTTAACTGAACTCATTGAACAAATTGCACGCGTTTTAATTTTCGTACCATTGCTTGGAATTGCGTTTTATTTCGCCGACATGGCACATCTTGCGGCTTGGTCATTTACAGGTGCGTGTATTATTTCGGCAATCGTAGTCATTGTCATTTTCATCCGCTGCCATCATTGGCAAGGGCCACGCACAACAACTAAGTCATTGATTAAACCTCTCATCAAAGCCGCAGCGCCAATTACCGGGGTGCGTTTATTTTCCAGCTTAACCATCCCCGTTATTACAATTTTATTACCTTTACGTCTGGTTGCTGCCGGCTGGGAAAATACCAACGCAATTGCACACCTCGGCATCATTAGTGGTATGACACTCCCTCTACTAACCATCCCTTCGACCATCATTTCATCATTAGCCACAGCACTGGTTCCCGAACTCTCAACCATGATTAATCAAAAACAATGGACGTCTGTACGCCGCCAAATCGCCAAGGTGTTGCGTTTTACTATCTTTGTATGTTTTTCCTTTATCCCGGTTTATATCGCGCTTGGCTCCCCCATTGGCTCTTTCCTTTACGCAAATTCTGCGAGCGGAATTTATCTGGCACGCTCTGCTTGGGTTATGCTCCCCATGTCATTATCCCAGATTACAAATACCACGCTGAATGCCATGAGTCTTGAAAAATTAACTATCCGTAACTACGCAATTGGAACAGGACTTATGTTACTTGTTGTATGGTTTTTACCAGCCGTAATTGGTGCCGATGCAGTGCTACTGGGAATGGGAATTTCCATGACGGTTTCTACTTTTTTAAACATTATTGCCATTCGCAAAGCAACACAATGGCAAAGTAACGATACCACCTTGCCAATTATCTTGGGATATTTGTTATTAGGAATTCCCGTCTTTGCAATTGGTTTTTTCACTTACCAAATCGGAACCACTTTACCAAATATCTTAAATCTAGCATTAGCAGCTCTTATCGCCGAACTTGCATTTTTCAGTCTTTGCTGGTCCACAAACCTGATTACAATTCCGCGCAAACGTCAATAAATTAAGCATGCTATCCATAGTAGTTCGCGTCATCGTGATTTACATTATCGCCATTGTTATCATGCGTTTAATGGGTAAACGACAAATTGGCGAAATGGAACCATTTGAATTGGTCATAACTTTGATCATTGCGGACCTAGCGACCATCCCCATGGCGGATTTAACAATTCCGATTTGGTACGGCATATTGCCATTATTAGTCATTCACGTCATACATTTCTTCGTTGTTAAATTACAATACAAAAGTAAAACTTTTCGCAATATTTTATCGGGCTCACCCGTAATTGTTGTCTCGCCCGCCGGTATTGATTACAAAAAACTGAAAGAGCTCGACATTTGCGAAGAAGAATTGATGGAACTACTGCATGGCAAAGACATCTTTGACGTGAAGGATATTGATTATGCAATCCTGGAAAGCAGCGGTAAAATTTCCGTTGTTCCCAAAGGTGAAGGAGACAAAGTATCATTATGAAACGTTGGATTACCACTATCTGTATTCTTGTTTTAATTACAGTTGCTGTTATCTGGGAACAAATTTATGTCCGTCAAACCTTCCAGCATTTGGAAGAGCAAGTTAATGCTTTAATTCTGTCCGTCGAAGCGTGTGGCGACGATACAGCCGACACACAAAGTAACAAAGACCAAATTGCCGCTATCGAAAGCTATTGGTTAAAACGCGAGCGCACTTTTTGTTATCTAGTCAAACACACAGAAACTTTCCAAATTAGTGACTCTATCATCTACGCAAAAAACTTTATCGAATTTGGCAATAAAGAAGAAGTCATGTCTGCATTACATAAGTTAGCATACCTGGTTGATGTACATCACTATAATTTAGGCACCAGCTTTGAAAACATTATATAAATAAAAATCATGTATTATGTTAATTATTTGGCTGTGTTTAATAAATCCTTTAAGAACTGTCCGGTATAACTACCTGCAACCTTACTTACTTCTTCGGGAGTTCCAGTTGCGATTACTTGGCCACCGGCATTTCCCCCCTCCGGCCCCATATCAATAATATAATCTGCTACTTTGATTACATCCAAATTATAT
>JAZSQY010000016.1:0-3778 GCA_045538225.1 Clostridia bacterium
CATGGCTACGATCCGACTTCACGATGCGATGGCCGTGAACGTAATTAAAAAAAACATTGGGCAAACTTGGCGTAATTGTCTTGTTACAAAAAAAGACTTTATGAATGCGATTGATAGTGATTATGAATTAATTTTTTTAGACCCGCCTTATGATAGTAATTATGGAGAACAAGCTATTAATGCCATTAAACATGGGCTAATAGTTTTTGAGACCGACCGTGAATTTAAGCATGAACAAATTATTGACGCGCGCCGTTATGGCCGAGCTTGGATTTATTTAATTCAAAAATAATAGATATAAAGCAAGTAATGCGCAAGCTAAGATGCCGTGCGTAAGTTTATAAGCAAAATAAGAACCAAATTTAATTTTAAAACTTTGCAGGAAAACTTGTTGTTGCATTGCAACAGAAAAACCGCCAAATGCGACAAAAAATTGTACCAAAAAAGGATTCGTTGTTGCAGCAACTCCAGTTGTCATTTCCAATAATCCAGCAAGTACGGGTGGCATCTTAATTAATCGTGCACAGATGTAGAAAAATAAAATTACGCCACAAACATTTATAATGGCATTTGTAGCACTGGTTAGGGCATTGCTAAGGTTTTGAAGAAAATGTGTTGATTCCATGGTATTAGTTTTTAAAGCATTTTGTTGGTTTAAATTTGCGTGTTTGGATTTCCATAACCAACCATTAATAAGTGCGCTTACAATAGAACAAATAAATATCATGCAGCCCAACTTGAGATTCCTTAATAATACAACGCCAGCCGTTGCAATGACGAAAACGGGGCTTGGGGTTGACGTTATGATTGATAGATGTCGTGCTTGTTGTAAACTAAGGCGGTCTTGTAAATATAGGGCCTGTGTTAATCTTGCTCCGTTGGGGTAGCCTGACATGTATGATAATAGAGTTACCAGCCATGGTTGTGTACTCTTGGTTAAATTTAATATTAGTGTTGTCAAAACAAAAAAAGGGAATAGTACAGGCAAAACAGCTGTTGCAATTAACTGCAAACCATCTTGACCCGCATTTAAAAAGTTCTGTAAAAAAGCTGTCACTAAATATAAATATGCTTGCAAAAAATATGGTAGAAATGTAACATTTTTACATGAGCGAAGAACACAAATATGACATGTTGTCTGTAAACAGTGAAGAGCGTGTTGAAGTTAAAAAGCGCGGATCTAAAATTGAGAAACAACTATTTCCTATTTTAGAGTACGATTCAAACAAGTCTTCAATTACGAAAGTGAAAACGGATATTTATCCGCAACGTTCAAAAATAAAGCGTTGTTTGATTACTTATTTCCAAGATGTTGTTGTGAAGATGGAAACTAGTTATAAAATTTTTCAAGCTTTTAAATTACGCATTGAAGGTAAGCGCCCAGAAGTGTACCAATTGGACACATCGAGCGAATCAATTTATGTCCTTTTGTGTCCGTTGGGGGCGCCGCAGGCCGCACGCATGATGGAAATCTTGTCGGCCATTGGTGTTGAAAAGTTCGTGGTTTGTGGCGGTGCCGGCACGCTCGACGATCATGTTACCGGCGAAAAAATACTTTTGGCAACTGCTGCTGTGCGTGATGAAGGAACCAGTTATCATTATTTACCGCCGGCTCGTGAAGTCTTGATTAAAGAATCTGTCCGCCAGAAAGTGGTTGATTGTTTGCAATCCGAAAATGAGGATTATCTTGAAATTAAAACATGGACGACAGATGCTTCGTTCCGTGAAACGCCGGACAAAGTTGAAATGCGTCGTCAGGAAGGATGTGCTACAGTCGAAATGGAATGTGCTGCTTATTATGCTGTGGCCGAATTTAAAGGTTTGGATTGTGCGGTCTTGTTGTATGCCGGTGACTTGGTTCATAAAGAAGGGTGGGACTATCGTAACTGGCATGCACGTAATGATATGAGGGAACACCTTTTTGATTTGGCTGTAAAATGTGTTTTGAAATTATAAATAAAATAGTATATAATATTGCATATGAAACTAGAAGAACAATTAGAAAAGTTTTTCCGCGATAAGATTAAGGTTGGTAAAATTAGCAACCAAAAGTATCCGATTGCTGTTCCGATGTATAAGGTTGGTTCGGGTTTGTATGAAATTTATTTAATTGTTGCCGACGATGGAAGATTTTATCTGAGTGATGAAGGCGTAACCTTGAAAGAGTTGGATCAAATCTTCGAGTTGTCTGAACCAGACGTAATCAAAAATTTAGTTGCAATTTTAAAACAGTACGGTTGTCGCAAAGAAGGTAATAACATCGTGATTGATTGTACCCCAAAAAACATTCACATGAATTTATCTTACTTAATCCAAGCAATTTCATTTATGTTGAACATGAAGATATTTTATGTTTAAGGGGTAACACATGAGCACAAGGCAAGAAGAAACTCCAAAGACGTACATTAAAAGTAATACGGCGACGGTCAGAGGTTTGATGTCGTTTCTTTCTATTGTGCTTTTAATTGTGGTTGCTGGTCTTTGTGCCTATGTGTTAATTGGATATAAAGGGATTCGAAGAAATCAAAATAGCAACGCACAAGAATTTAATTTTCGTTTGGAAAACAATACTGCTATTATTTTGGAATTCTATGATTATGAGGCAACAAAATGTGTGGTTCCTGAAACTATTGTTAGCGAAAACAAAATTTATCCTGTAACTGCTTTGGCTGAAACAGCTTTTACCAACCACGGAAATTTAATTGAAGTTCAAATCCCGAATAGTGTTACTCAAATTATGGGTAACGCGGAAACTGGTAAAGGTGCGTTTTCTGGTTGTGTTAATTTGCAAACAGTTACTATGGGTAATAAATTAACCAACATTGGTGCATATGCTTTTAAAAATTGTCTCGCGCTTAAATCAATCGAAATTCCAGCCAGTGTTCAATTTGTTGAAGAAGGCGCTTTCTTGAATTGTTTATCATTGGAAGCGGTGGAGTTAAACAGTAATGGCGCGCTGGCTGAAAACTGTTTTAAGAATTGCTTAAATGTCCAAACGTTAGAATTGGCAGATAATGTAGAATTAAACATTAATGCTCTCAAAGCGTTGGCGGGTTTGGTCAAGCTAACCAATTTTGTTATTACAGATAGTAATGAAAGATATTATTTTGATGCAGCTGCAAATTGTTTATTGACCACCACCAACAGCGAAAATGACACGTTGATTTTGGCTGGCTGTGGTACAACGATTCCTGATTCAGTGACTAAAATTTCTGACTGGGTATGGGGTGAACGCGCAGTGGCTAATTTATTTATCCCGGATACGGTAACAGATATTACCGAAAATGCATTTGCTAATCAAACTATATATACCAATGCAACTGAAATTCCAGAACGTTGGTTTACGCCTGCTTCGGTGACTGTGTTTACTAATGCTAAAGTTGTTACCTTTAAAGCTAAAAATCAAGAGGTGGATGCATGCATTTATTTTGATGGAAACGGAAATTCTGTAGAACCAGTGTATGAAGATTTGTTTCCAGGGCTGGGAACACCAACACCATTTAAAGGTTGGGATAAAACTAGTGATACTGTGTATACAGCACTTTATGAAAGCGAAGTGAAAAGTAATAATGAAGATATTGAGTATGATTTAATTGGTTTGTTGGCAACTGCAGAAAAACATTTAAATAATGCAGAAAAACGCTTGTTGTTCAAAATTGATTTTTGGGAAAACTTTAAAACTGTTTATTATCGTGCGAAAGATATTTTGGCTGATTTTGCAAACAGTTACGATTATGAAATTGATTATTGTCTGACTCTGTTAGAAGGTTTTATTGAT
>JAZSQY010000084.1:0-6157 GCA_045538225.1 Clostridia bacterium
AAAAATTGTCTATACGAAGGCCCGTATCAAGGCTGCGGAGGAAGCACTTCAAAATAAAATGCCCAAAGCGGAGAGTGAGGAGTTCAAAAACCCAGAGTATTTTGAAAAGTTAAACAATGAAATATTGCATAGTGGTTTAGAAGCTGTTAAAAATAATTTTTCAGGGGATATTCATCCGGATATCAATAACAATATGAATGCACATATGCGTAAACAATTTTCCGCAAATGATTCAATGCGTGTTGCCTTGCGGACCTTTAAGAAGATGGCATGCGCTAATCCATCAGAAGGACAAAAACAAACAACGCGAGAGATGGCAAAAATTATGTTTGGTCTTGATGGGCATGGCGAAAAACAATTAGATGCAATAACCAACCAATTTATGGATAAAATCGATATTTGGGATAAAGAGTTATCTAAACGGTCTCTAGAAGGTCGTCAAAAAGAAACCCAAGGTGAAAAACCATTCCTCAGTCGGGATTATATTATTACTGCAGTGCATACTAATGATAAAATTAAAAACTTTGTAAATGAAACTTTAAAAGAGAACGTTAACAAAACAATGATAGAATCCACTAAGGAATGTTAAACGTAAAATTTTCATTGTAAATTTTGTGGGTTTAGGTTTATAATAAGAGTATATATGCGAAAAATTTTGACAAGGTTAGCAACAATGGTCTTGATTGTGGTCGTTATGATCAGTTTTTCGGCCTGTTCTTTATTTACGGTTAATTTAGATAAAAAATATAGTTCCTCGATTATGGTGGCAACAGCGGCGAATAATGGCGTTACTGTTTCGCGCCAAGAACTTTATTATGCTTACATGGAGTGGGGTTATCAATATGCTCAACAAATGGAAACTAAAGACTTATTGGAATCCATTACCACCAATTTATTGAACAATAAAATTTGGGAACAACAATCAATCGAACTTTATGGCGAATTGTATGATGCGGAAATTGCATACGCACGCCAACAAGCATTCCAAAAATTAAATAACACAATTCGTAAATATGTTTATGAAGCTTTGGATCTTGAAGACCCACAATCAACGGCCGAATCAAACGACAGTGCGGAGTCAGAAGTTGATAAACCTTATAAACCGGGAATTTTGGTTGATTGGGAAAACGGCCAACGTGTCTTTATGATGGATTTATCTGGTTACGTTGACGGTGATGGTGTGGGGATGTTGTCTTCTGCTGACTATCAAGTCTTTGTGCCCAATATTCCGGGTGTCGCTTCACAAAGTAATGCGAAACAAGCAATTTCTAAAATAGTACGTAATTTGCAATCATTAGAAAATGGTTTCACCGAACTAAAAACACCAGAAGTTGATTATTTAGAAAAAGACAATCAATATTTGAAACATTTAAGTGCTGACGAACGTGCAGTTTTAAATCGCGAAATTGATCGTATGATTCGTTCAAATAAAACTTCCATCGCGGTTAATCGTATTACTACCGGCTTTAATTTAGGTTTCTTTACTTTGGCCGGCGAGGATGCCAAGATTGCCTGGCAAGATTATTTGCAACGTGGCGGAAATTTCACTCGTTGGTCGAACTATATTAATGGAATTAACGAAGACAATCTGCCGGAAGAAGATTTACCCGCATACTTTGGTTGTGGGCGGGCAATAGCGACCAACATCGCCGACGAAGCAATTGCGTATTATATCGAAAAAGGTATCAACGCAATTAACAATCAAAACAACTTTGTTCAAAGTGATGATTTAGAATCCAAATTAGTGCAAGATGGTTTAGCCGACGTTTACTACATCCCAACCGACGTTGCCAATAATTTATTTACCGTAAGCCATATTTTGGTTGGTTTCACCGATGAACAAAAAGCCGAATTTGAACGCATTAATAATGAAGCCGCAAACAATTCTGCTTATAACAAACAAAATGATTTAAACAAATTATATGCAGAAACCAGCAGTAACGGCGTTTCGGCATACAATATTTTGATTGAATTACAAACTGCTTTACAACATGCTGATTCGTTACAAGATAAATATACAACATTCCGTTCCTTTATTAATCAGTATAATACCGACCCAGGAATGCAAAATTTGGACCAACTTAATGCCAGCACCAATAAACCGCAATATGAATATGTAATGAGTAATACTGCGGAGAAAAACCAAATGGTCGAACCATTTACTGAAGCCAGCATCAAGTTGTTTGACCAAGGTGAAAAAGGCGCTATTTCGGAATTAGTTTGGACGGAATATGGTGCTCACATTATTATGTACACACGTAATGTTGCCGATTTCGTTTATACTGGTGCCGCTGATTTGGATAGTACCGCAAGCTTGTTTGAATTGAATTATGCTGATACCTTGTTTGAAACTTTGACTTCGTATGGTAACCGAACTTTGTTCGACACTCTGGTTGATTCTTATTTTTCCCGTAATGTAAGCGACCACCAAAATCATCGCTTGAACGATTATCGCCAAGATCACGAAGTTACAATTATCAGCAGCGAGTTTAAAAAATTCCTTTAATCAATAAAGGAATTTTTTTTTAATATTAATACATTACATTTTTTCGACGGAATCAATTGCCAGTGTGTTCAATCCAATTTCCAAGGCTGTCTTGGCTAATTTAGCCACCGATAAATATAAAGCTTGTTTGTCCGGATTTGTTTCGTGAATAATGTTTTGATCCGCATAGAACGAAGTAAAGCTATTTGCCAAATTATAAATTGCTTCGGTAATAGAGTTCAATGATAATGTATTCATTGCAACATTATAAGCTTCGGTCAATTTAATTATGCTGACCAGAACATTGCGAATAGCAGGGGTCATGTACTTGTCTAGGTTGGTAAAGTCGCAAGTAAAGGCGCCAACTTTGTTAAAAATCGCGTTGATGCGGACAATGGTGTACAAAATATATGGCCCGGTTTTTCCTTCAAATGAAATGCATTTTTGTAAATCAAAAACATAGTCTTTGTGAACTTGGTTGATTAAGTCGGCAAATTTAATTGCGGATAGACCGACTGCAAATTCTGTTGTCGCATTTGCCACGGTATCCATGATATCTTCCAGCTTAATGGTGCCGCCGTCACGTGTTTTGAATGGTTTGCCGTCTTTTCCATTAATTGTTCCATAACCGACATGAGTAAGGGTAGTGGTTTCTGGTACCAAGCCAGCCAAACGCGCAACACGGAAGACTTGTTCGAAATGAAGGTTTTGACGTGCATCCGTGATGTAGACAAA
This sequence comes from Clostridia bacterium, assembly GCA_045538225.1. Classification (GTDB taxonomy): domain Bacteria; phylum Bacillota; class Clostridia; order Christensenellales; family UBA1242; genus RGIG8050. The sequence continues at coordinate 3,221 of JAZSQY010000084.1, forward strand.
TTGGTCCGGATGGTATTGTTGCATGCGTGTATAAATTGCCGAAATGTCGGATGTTGCGTACAAATCGCCGCCATTTTGTTTTTTTACGATAACAGGCGGCATTGGCTTTTGGTCTTCCGGGGTTGCAACATTGACGATTAAAGCGCCTTGTGATTTTTCGAGCAAGCCTTTTTCTTGCAAAATGTTCATCACGTTTTCTACGTTGGCTTGGTATGAACTTTCGCCGTCATACAAATCAAATGTACAGTTTAATTTTTCGTAATTCTTTTGGACTTGTTTGACGGACAAAGCGCGGAGCTTTTGCCACATGCTGTAATATGGTTCTTCAAAATTTTGTAATTTAGCTGTTACTGTTGCGGCGCGTTCATAAAATTCTGGGTCATTGTTTTTGCGTTTAGATGCAGCGGGGTAGATTTCGCCCAACATTTCCAAGGTTACTTGGTCGCAATCAATTCCTTGCTCAATTAATGACGCAAGTACTAAACCGTTTTGTAATCCCCAATCACCCAAATAGACACCAGCCACGGTTTTATGGCCAAAGGCTTGGAAGACTCGCTTTAAGGCTTCACCAATAATCGGTGAGCGTAAATGACCGATGTGTAATTCTTTGGCTGTGTTTGCTCCGCCGTAGTCAAAAAATACGGTGCGCTGTTTTTGTTCGGGTAAAGGAAGCTTATTTTTTTGCAAAATGAATTCGGCCATTTGTTGTAATTGGCTGCCGCTTAAAGTGAAGTTAATGAAGCCGCCAATGGTTGATGCTGTTGCTAAATCGCTGTTTTCCCGGTTCCATTGTTCCGCGATTTGGTTCGCAATCACCGCAGGATTTTGTTGTTGTTGCTTTGCCAAGGCAAAAGCTGTGTTGCATTGGAAATCTGCTTTATCGCTGATTGATAAAGTCGCGGTTGGTACAATTTTTTGTAGGCATTGTTCAATAAGCTGCTTAATATTCATTACTTTATAATACCCCATATCCCATAAAAACGAAAGTACAAGTTTTACCTGCAACTTTGCCCTGTAATGTATGATTGCCATTTTCGCAAACATAGGTTAATTCAAATGTAGATTCTACGCCGTTTGTTGGGGTGTTCATGATGCATGAAATTTTGTTGGCATAGCTGTCAAAAATGTAAGTGCCATCATATTCTTTTGGCATCTTGTCACCGTTACTGTCTATGTAAAAAGTGCTATATGCCGAGGAGCTGTCAAAACTGATTGACCAATTTCTTTTTACGGAAGTGTCATTCGTAATTGACCAAACTGAACCAACTAAATTTTCCATGGGGTTTTGGTATTCGCCGCAATGTTCACATTGATGATTGACATAATTGTGGTCTAATTTTGCAATTTCTGCCGTGTAGTAGTGCGGACAAACTTTGCAAGTAATTTTTTGTTGGCCTGTGGTTTGGCAGTTTGCTTGAATTATAATTTCCGGATGATCATGGTCAAAATCATGTTTCCCTGTGGCAGGAATTGGTTCCGTATATTTGTGGTCGCAGTATTTACATTGATATGTTTTTACACCGTCTGTATCGCAAGTCGCTTCTTGAGTAGTTGAGCTTTCGTATCCGTGATTGCCATTGGCTGGAATCCTTTCGGTTTCGGAATGCCCGCAAATGCCACATTCATGCGTCATTACGCCGTCAATACAAGTAGCCGGTGTTGTGACTTGACTTTGCATTTGATGTTTGTCGGTAGCAGGAATTGTAATCACTTCGTTGTAGTCACAATTTTCACAAGTAATGGTTTTGCTGCCCGCGGTGCCACATGTTGCGTCGTTGATATTTTCGACGTGTTTGTGACCATTGGCGGGAATTGTTTGTGTTTCCGGTTCATTACAATCAAGGCAGATACGTTGCGCTGTTCCGGTTGTGGTGCAAGTTGCGGGTGTAACAATTTCCCATTCGCTGTATGTATCATGTTGGCATGGTGTTGGAATAGGGTCACTTGGTTCTTCGGGCAATGGCTCGCTTGGTATTTCCGGATTTATTGGGGTTTCTGGCTCTGGTGTTATGATTTCACCGGCAACATCGCCGGACGAATCTGGTGAAAATTCTGGTTCTACTGCATTTGTTGCAACGCCACAAGCGGCAAAAATCAATGTACTAAAAATACAAAAACAAGAAAGGATTAAAATCCGTAACCAATTTTTCATAAGTAAGCTCCCTAACTTTTAAAGTAACCACAGTTTTCCATAAAGTTATTGCTTCGTCAACTGAAATGTGTTAGTATGAATTTAACACGGGGTGTAGCGAATCGGTATCGCGCTTGTTTCGGGTGCAAGAGGCAGTGGGTTCAATTCCCGCCACCCCGACCATAAAAGTACTTGTAAATTCCCGATTAAAAGGTATCAAAACTAATGATAGAAAAAGTAAATCCTGCTCATCCAGATAAGGTCGCAGACTGTATTGCAGGGGCAATTGTTGATTTGGCTTATGATTTAGATGAAAATCCACGCATTGCAGTTGAAGTCCTAGCCGGACATGGTATTTGTACCATTATTATGGAAACTAGTGTTAAGTTACCACGTAAAGAAATTTTGGCAATTGTGCGTCGTATTGCTGGTAATTTGAAAGTTATTTTAAAAGTTGTGCCACAAGATAAATTTTTAGCCCTTAACCAAAGCGAAGGTTTGCGCTGTGGTGATAATGGAATTTTTAAGGGCGTACCTTTGACAGAAGAAGAAAAAGCTCTGTCAGCGATTGCGCGTGAAATTTATCATGATTATCCTTATGACGGTAAATATATATTAGATGGTAAAAAATTAGTTATTTGTCAAAGCAATGCCAGCAGCGCCATGTTGCAAAAAAAATATGAAGCGGCTGGCTATGAAACGATTGTTAATCCATTGGGAGATTGGACTGGTGGGACTGATGTTGATACAGGTGCAACCAATCGCAAATTGGGTAGTGACTTAGGTCATAGCGTGACTGGTGGCGG
>JAZSQY010000064.1:0-2675 GCA_045538225.1 Clostridia bacterium
CAATGACAAAGGCACGAGATGCGATTGGAACTGCTTTGGTTGGTGGAACATCTACCGCAAAGACGGCGTTGGAAGCTTTAATTGGCGATTTATCAAAAGTGCCGACCGATACGGAGGGAGCGTTTAATTCGGTTATAACAGCACTTGCAGGCGTTGAAGATAAAACAATGCAGGCATATTATGCAAACGAGATTTTTGGCGAACGTGTGGCAACGCAACTTATTCCATTACTGAATCAAGGTGCTGACGGTTTGAAAGAACTTGGCGAAGAATTTGAAACAATGGGATATTTAAGCAACGAGCAAGTGCGTAAATTGGCGGACTTTGACACTGAAATGAATAAGGTAAATACGCAGTTGCAAAACGCCAAAACGGAACTTGGGACTGCGTTATTACCAGTGTATAAAAGTTTGGCTGACATTTTACAAGATAAAATTGTACCAGCAATTAAAAGCGTTTCAAGTTGGTTTGACAATTTAAGCGACCACACAAAGTCAATGATAACAAACATTTTATTATTTACGGCAGCGTTAAGTCCAGTGTTGATGATTGCATCTAAAATAACGGGCATAATCCCGTCTATATTGAAAGGTTTGAATATGTTGTCTGCACATCCTATTATTGCGATAATCGGCGTTGTGGCGGGTTTAATGGCGTATTTATACACAACCAATGAACAATTTGCAGATAGTGTAGATAATTTGTTTAAGTCTTTATCAAAAATACTTTCAAGCGTATTAGAGCCAATTGCAAAAGTGCTTGAAATTATTTTTGACATAATCCAACCTCTTGTTGATATGCTTGCGGGGCAGTTCACAGCAGCGTTTAAGGGGATTGCACTTGTGTTAGAACCAGTTGTGTGGTTGTTGGAAAGAATCAGTGAGTTAATGACTGCAACAGCTGATTTTATTGGAATGCTATTTGGCAAAGGTTGGCTTTGGGGAAAAGAAGATACAAATACAAGCAGCCATTTTGAAAGAAATTCACAAACAGAAACAGTTCCAAATTTGAATGATTATAGTTTTGATTTGCCAGCAATCACAAGCACGAATACAAGTTACAATAATTATTCAAACGACAGTTACAACATTGAGTTAAACTTGAACGCAAGCGGTAATTTAGATTATGACGCACGCAGTTTGGCTGATGAAGTAATTAAACAAATTGCAGTAAAAAAGCAGGCATTAGGGAGGTAATTGATGAGAAAATTTGCACTTGTAATTTTAGACGAAGTTGATGCTGTAATTGATAGATACAATTTGGATATTGTAACAGAACCGCAAGGACTTGGATTTACTTTGAACTTGTCAAAATTGACTGGCGACATTGAAGACGTAATAACAAAGGTCGTGCAATCAAAAAATGTAATTAAGTTTACAGTAAATCATTATCACAGGTCGTACGACAAGGCGAACGCATTGGCTTTGTGGATACAAGAATACTCAAAAGCAGAAAACACAATGGCGTTAGAATATGATGACGGCGAAATTGTGAGATATTGCGAGGGGCGTGTTACAAGTTTGAGCAAGACTGAAATTGATGTTTATGGCAATTTGTCGCAAAGTTTAGGATTTGAACAAACAACGCCATTTTTTGTAAAACGTGAAAACACAATTACAATTCAAGTTAGTGCTACTGGTAAATCATATCCGTTTAGATACCCCTATTCTTACGGCAAAAACAAGATCGAGAACAACGATATTAAAAATGCGTATATTTATGACGTGCCACTTATAATTACGATTGACGGGGCAATAGACAGTCCCACGATTGATTTGGTCGACGAAACTGGAAAACCATATAACACGGTCAAGTTTGACAAGACGTTATACACTGACGAAAAAATAATTATAAATTCGGCACAAAAGAAAATATACAAAACAACGGCTGACGGCGTAACGGTTGATTATCGTCCAGAAGTTAGTCCCGAACATGACACATTTTTAATGGCTAAAAATGGCAACAGTAAGATTAGAATTAACGACGCAGAAGCGGCGGACGGATTTAAGTTGGTTGGTGGTTGGAGGGAATATCGTTTATGATTATTTCTTTTTACGATAACAATTTTAAGGGGTTGCAAAACAACGCAAGTTTAAGGGTAGATAATGATGGCTACAAATTGATTAAACGACCCGTTGAATTAAACGAATTGACTTGCACGTGCGAAGCATTTAGTGAAGACATACAGCCGACATTTTTAGTTATTAGTGATGCACGTGGTCGTTATGTTTACGGAAGTCTTGCTGGTATTCCGTTGTTAAACAGCGAAAACAAAACCGAAATCAATGGCACGGATTTACGTTCAATGTTGTCAAGCGATGTCATTCTTGACAAGAGCGATTTTGCGACCGTAAACGAAGCAATAAATTACATTTTTACCCAATGGTATAATCAAGTAAACCAAAACAGTTTTAATTGCGAACTTGTAGATAACAGCGAAACAATCAGTGTAGGCGATTTAGTGCCGTTGTATACAAAGGGACAATATAACGCACTTGAAGAAATGCAAAGTTTGATGAGATATTATAAATTGTATTTGGACACTAAAATTGACCTTATAAATAAAAAAATACAATTTATTATTGGTCAAACAATGTTAAAACCAGTCAATGTAAAATTATGGGAACACGGTGTTAAAAATTACGGCAAATTTATTGCTGACGTAAACGAATGTC
>JAZSQY010000083.1:0-7447 GCA_045538225.1 Clostridia bacterium
TACGTTTAGATTTTTTTCATTTTCCGCATCGGTCAAAAGTTCCTCGTCCACTCCCGATTTAAGGGTTGTTCCCCAAGCAGCCAATCCTTTCGCATCTTCTTTAGATTTTTTATTTTCTTTTTCTTTTTCCTTTTCACTCCCAGGCAAAAGTCCCTTACGCCTTAAAATACGTTCAACATAGCCGACCGATTGAACTTGGCCATACATGGTAGTAAGAAAGGTATAAATATGCTGGTAAAGCTCTTTATACCCTTTCCACATGGTTTTACCCTTTTTGGCGCCAGCTTTTCCCGCCAAACCAACTTTAACATCTTCCCCGGTCCTTTGTTTAATTTTTTTACAACCAGACTTGCCCAGTATGGCTCCAATTTTTTTATCTTCTTCGTTTTCTTTCTTTTTTTTCTTTTTCTTGGTTTCAGGATTTTCATTTAATTGTTTAGCCTGGGCATTCGAGCGCGATTGCAAAAAGGTTGCAACTTCCTTTCCGATGCTATCATCGGATAATGTCAACAATACATCCCTGATGGTTAAATCTGTTTTCGGGTTCTTACCTCTTTTTTTACAAACGGCCTCACACTTCTTCAATAGGCTGCTTTTATCTAAGTACATTGAAATTGTTTTATTAACTTTTTTGTTTAAAAGAATTTGAGCCGATGTTTTATCCCCACCAAACAAATCAACAGCTTTATCGACCAATTCATTTTCTAATTTCTCTTCATAGTATTTCTTATAAGCTTGAGCATAAACACTGTCTTGTTCGCTTAATTTTAAAGATGGATTATAACGACTGATGTCTTTGCCATTATCTTTTAACCATTGCGCAAAACCATTACATTCATGTACTCCTAAGAAAAAGCTTTTAATTTCTTCTTTTTCTTGTGGTTTTAATTTTTTATCGCTTAAACCAGCACAAATACCATCAATAATATGCGAAATAGTTACATCATGTTTAAAACTTTTATCATCTGCGCTTGGTAAGCACAAAGTATTCATAAAGACCAAGCAATTATCTGGGTTTAAATCCTCCTCTGGATTTAAATGATCCATTGAATTTACAATTCCTGTTTTCAGCGCGACACGGTCATACGCAGTAGAGCCAATTAAGTTTTGGTTCCAGAGGTCATCGTGCGAAAATTGGTTGAAAATAGTGAATTTTAAATTTTCATAAAGCTTTTCTGGTGTTGTCTTCTTTATGAAAATTTTAATTTCCTCTTCCGACATTTCTTTGAATGCATTTGTCTCAGGCTCAAAATCACCGAGCCCAATACTTTTCAAAGCCCGTACAATATATTCCTTTGATTTTTGTGATTTTAATACGCTGTAATCCATATTATATGGTACCAAAAAATGGACCACATAGCAATATCAATTTGACTTTTCAGGAAGGAAAATAATATGCTGTACCATGTTAAACAAAATCAAAAATCCGCAAGATTTAAAGAAAATCAAAAGCGAAAACTTAAACGAACTTTGCGATGAAATTCGTCAAGCATTAATCCAAAAAATCAGCAGTAACGGCGGACACCTTGCCCCCAATTTGGGTATCGTGGAATTAACAACTGCTCTGCACTATGTTTTTGATGCGCCAACCGATAAGATAGTTTTTGACGTGTCGCACCAAACCTATGTCCATAAAATGTTGACCGGACGTGCAAAAGCTTTTACCGACCCCAAACATTACAAAGATGTCAATGGCTTCAGTAATCCGGCCGAAAGTAAGTACGATTTATTCACCTTGGGACACACATCCACGGCACTGTCTTTGGCGTGTGGGTTGGCGAAAGCCCGCGACGTCTTAAAACAAAAACACCGCGTTGTAACGATTATTGGTGATGGCTCTTTGTCCGGCGGTCAAGCTTTCGAAGCCTTAAACAATATTGCCGAACAAGGTGGCAACATCGTGGTGATTGTCAACGACAATGCGATGTCGATTGCGGAAAACCATGGCGGTTATTATCAAAATTTGGAAAAATTACGTGCGACAAATGGGACAGCCAATGACAATATGTTCCGCGCTTTGGGTCTGGATTACATTTACGAACCCAACGGCAACGACGTCCACGCTTTAATCAAAACATTAGAAAATGTCAAAGATTGCACTCGTCCGATTGTGGTACATGTGCACACCGTCAAAGGTTACGGATACGAACCGGCTGCCACGACGCCAGAAAAATATCATTATTGCGGACCATTTGATATTGCGACCGGCGAATTAAAAGGCAAAGCAAATTTGGACTATGCTGAAATTACTTATCAACATTTGGCCGCCAAAATGGACAAAGACCCCAGCATGGTGGTTGTCACCGCCGCTACCCCGAAAGCTATCGGCTTCAACGCAGAACGACGTCAAAAAAGCGCGGGTCAATTTGTCGATGTCGGTATCGCCGAAGAACATGCTATCGCGTTCAGTGCGGGTATCGCCAAAGGTGGCGCTCATGCCGTTTTCGGTGTCCAAGGTTCATTCTTGCAACGCGGCTTTGACCAATTACACCAAGACTTAGCACTGGATAATAATCCAGCAACATTGTTAGTTTTCGGCGACCACGTACATGGCATGGGCGGCTCAACCCATAATGGATTTTATGATATTGTCCAATTAGGTAACATTCCGAATTTAATCTACTTGGCTCCAATCAGCAAACAACAATACTTACAAATGCTGGATTGGTCTATCGAACAAAACGAACACAGCGTGGCTATTCGTGTACCTGACAAAATTATCGATGACCCACTACCTTTAAGTAAAAAATTCACGCCTAAATCCCGTATCATCAAACAAGGACACGGCGTTGCAATTATCGCAGTTGGTTCCATGTATCCATTTGCCGAACAAGCTGTCGCCGCTTTAAAAGCACACAACATTGATGCAACTTTGATTGACCCTGTCTGTGTGTCTTCTTTGGATACGGAAATGTTGGACGAAATTGAAGCCAATCATCATTCAATCATTACATTGGAAGAAGGTGCGAAAGACGGTGGCTTTGGTCAAAAAATTGCATCATACTTTGGCGACAGCCGTATCAAAGTTCGCAACTTTGGCATCTCAATTGGCTTAACCCAAGATTTTGAACCCGACAAATTATTAGCCCAAAACGCTTTAGGCATAGAAAATATACTTTTAGCAGGTATGGTTTATAGTGGATTAATATAAATCAGCTTGGTTATCTTTTTTACCAACCAATTAGTAAGTATGTTTTAAAGAAATTTTTTGGAAATTATTTACTTTCCGAACAAAACTTCACAAACGGCCTTGAATTCCAACATGAACTCAAAGAGTTTATCTTGTTCTTTTTTGATATCAAAATTTACATTGATGTTTGAAACTACTCCATCTTGGTCAACAGTGATGCCAAAGTAATCTTTCGTGATTTCTATATGATTATTAATTGCAGTTTCATCACAAATTTTGGTTTCTTTCCCATTAAGCAAATCAAATAAATTATGATAAGCTACTTCGCCCAAATGATACTGAAATTTAAAGTATGGTGTCGCGATATCAATATCAAATTTGATGTGATATTTATCATCATCGACTGCGAAATTCGAAATTATGATTGTACCATGATTAAATTGACCAATTACTTTCATTAATCAAGTATAACAAAAGGTCATAAAATCTGAAATACTTTTTGGTGCGTCGTGAGGGAGTCGAACCCCCAACCGTTTGGTTCGAAGCCAAATACTCTATCCAGTTGAGCTAACGACGCAAACGTTCAAATGTAACAAAAAAGCCCGCTCTTGGCAAGGCTTTCTCTGTGAACTTCGTGCGTCCTTGTTAATTGGATTGCTTGTTTTTGATCACGGCACGCGCCACGATGGTAATCAACAGCAGTAACGCGGATAAGCCGATAATGGAATAAACTATCCGCCCGGCAATACTAATATTGGCACCGAACATTAAATGCATTAAGTCTAAGCCAAACACGCCAGCTATTAAATAATTCAAACCACCAATCAATAACAGACTGAACGCGATAACATCAACGACTTGCATAACTTTTTTCATTTTTCACCCCTGACAATAGATTGTGTAGTAAAAAGATTTTTTATACCAAGATATTGATTTACTGACGAATCTTATCACGTAACCGTTTATGATAAGTAATGGCAAAACGATGGGCTTCATCGCGAATACGTTGCAATAAACGAAGAGCATAACTGTGCCGCGACAAAATTATTGGTACGGTTTGTGTGGTGGTATAGATTAACTCAAATTTTTCGGCCAAAGAAATATATGTCACGCCATCGACTTTGGGGACAGCCGCCAACTGTCCTTTGCCACCGTCAATAACGATTACATCGGGATAGGACCATTCGCGATGTTTGAGGCGACGCGTCAAAGTTTCTTGCATGGATAAAAAGTCGTTGTTGCCTTGACCATGCCTAATCCGGAAACGACGGTATTGATTTTTATCCGCAACACCATCGACAAATACCACCATAGAGGAAACAACATATTCACCGTCTGTGTGTGAAATATCAAAACATTCAATTTTGCGCGGAGTTTTCGCCAAGCCTAAAACTTCACCCAACTCACGACAAGCCCCCAAAGTAAAAGCATTGGCATCTTCCGCCGTAGTTTGAATGCGGGCGCGATGACGTAAACGCTCAATCATCTGCAAAATATTACGATAGGCAATCGCCAGTTCAAATTGTTGCAAGGCACTGGCTTGTTGCATACGATTACTCATGACAGCCACAACTTCATCATAGCATTTACCTTGTAAAAATTCCGCAGCTTTAACTGGGTCGTCATGATAAATGCTACGAATGATATCCATAAGATATTTCACATAAATGCCATTAAAGTACGGACCGAATATTTGACCACTGCCCTGGTTCGTGCGCACAACTTGGATTTTACCATCTGGTGTAATTTGAATATAAGGGAATTTTTTATCGTCTTTTAATAAAATATTATATTTGGGTTTGTGTTTATTGATAAGGTTAGCTTCTAAAAACAGCGCATCGTTTTCCGTATTCACGACAAACCATTCTAAATCGGCGATATGAGCCACCATCGCCGTGACTTTCGCATCGTGCGCACCCACAAAGTAAGACGACACACGATTCTTTAAATTCTTAGCTTTGCCAATATAAATGATTACTCCGGCAGAATTTTTCATCACATATACACCGGGGCTTTTAGGTAGTTTTTTTAACTTTTCCGTAATATTTGTCATTGTCATTTGTCTATAATTAGTATATCCTATTATTTATGAACAACCAACAACAACCTAAAAAAAAGAAATTTAATTGGTGGTGGCTGATTATCGGCATCGCCCTTATTTTTGTATTGGTCAATATAACTAATCCAAGAACAAATTTGGATTCGATGAGCTTGACCGAGTTACGTGAAGCGGCAGGTGTAACCTACGATTCCACCACTGGTGAATATTCAAACACCGGAGTTAATGAAATTTACGGTGCCTATAAAGTTGAAAATAATTATTACATTATTTTCCAAGACACTGCGGAAGGTAAAAACAAAAACAATCTTTTAACGGCAAAAGAAATTGAAACTTTAAGAAATGACCCGAGTTACATTCAAACCTACGCCGATGCAGTTGTTTACGACACAACAGGCACCGCGATGCGTATTTTGTTAACCAACGATGAAATCGTGGTGGATTCAGGTGCGGCCCCAACCAGCTGGACCGAATGGATTTTACCAATTTTCTACGGCATTATGATTTTCATCGTCTTATTTATTTTCTTGCGCAGTATGTCGGGGCGCAACAGTTTAGGAAACATCGGCCAAAACCGTGCAACTGTGGTTTTCAATGGACCAACCCGCTTCAGCGACGTTGCCGGCATTGACGAAGAAAAAGAACAAGTTGCGGAAATCGTCGACTTCTTACGTAATCCGAAAAAATACGTTGATATGGGTGCACGTATCCCCAAAGGTGTTTTATTAGTTGGTCAACCTGGTACCGGTAAAACTTTGTTAGCGAAAGCCATCGCCGGCGAAGCTGGGGTGCCCTTCTTCTCACTTTCCGGCAGTGATTTTTCCGAAATGTTAGTTGGTGTGGGACCGGCACGTATGCGCGACTTATTTGAACAAGCAAAAGCACATGCACCAGCAATTATTTTCTTGGACGAATTAGATTCAATCGCACGTATGCGTGGTGTTGGCGCTTCGGGTGTTGCCGATGAAAACGAGCAAACATTAAACCAATTATTGGTACAAATGGACGGCTTTTCAAAGTCCGAAGGTGTCATTGTTTTAGCAGCAACAAACCGCCCCAGCGTTTTAGATGCAGCTATCTTACGCCCTGGTCGTTTTGACCGTCAAATTATTGTCCAAATGCCCGATGTTGACGGACGCGAAAAAATCTTAAAAGTACACGCACGCAATAAACGTTTGGGCGATGTTGACTTACGCCGTGTTGCGCAAATTACCAGCGGTTTCAGTGGTGCCGATTTGGAAAACTTGTTAAACGAAAGTGCGATTATTGCCGTGAAAGACGGACGCAATAAAATTTCCATGCAAGATATTACGGAAGGTATCAACAAAGTTTTAATTGGACCACAAAAGAAATCTCGTATCATTACCGAAGAAGATAAACGCATTACGGCTTACCACGAATCAGGTCATGCCATTGTTTCAAAAATTTTAATGCCCGACCAAACCGTACAAGAAGTTTCAATTATCCCCCGCGGTATGGCAGCCGGTTATACTTTAACCAACAACCAAAACGAAGAACACAACCACCAAAGTTTATCCATGTTAAAAAACCGTTTGGCAATGTTATTAGGAGGTCGTTGTGCGGAACAACTTTTCATCGGCGACATCTGCACCGGTGCTTCCAACGATATTAAGGTTGCGACCGAGATAGCCGAAAACATGGTAACAAAATGGGGTATGAGCAGCAAATTGGGACCTTTGTACTACGGCAAAGAAGATGAAGTTGCTTTACGTATCACGAACCATAAGAATCTAAGCGAATCCGTACAAGCAGTGATTGATACGGAAATCAAAGACTTAATTAACGAAGCAATGAACCGTTGTCAAAAATTATTGCATGATAACGCCGCAAAAGTAAAAGTTATGGCAGAATTGTTATTGGCAAACGAAACTATTTATAGCGATGACATTAATTTGGTAATGGAAGGCAAATCCGAAAAAGAAATTGCTGCTGCCATTGAAGAACGTAAAGAAAAGCAAACCAAAATTGCTAATGATGAAAGAATTAATAGCTTAATTGAACAAATTAATCCGCTCTTGGAACGTTCAATGGAAATTGCAAAATTACATCTAGCTGAAAATTTGGTGTCAATTGACCACATCAATACGCTGGAAAAGAATTGTGAATTGGCGCGCGAATATATCCGTCAAACCGGCAGTATTCCACTGGCAATTCCCACGATTGACTTTGAATCCTTGGAAAAATATCCAAGTATCGTCGCAGTTGAAAAGCCAGCACAAACAGAAATAGCATCAACC
>JAZSQY010000002.1:0-2815 GCA_045538225.1 Clostridia bacterium
ATCATGTATTTTAAGCCAATCTATCATATCCGACACAAGTTGCTCAATCTTTTGCTCAATCTTTTCCTCTTCTAATAAAACTACTGACATCAACCTTTGTTTTTGTTCTCTTGCTTCATCTTTATCATTACTTTTACCGAATGACATCTTCCCATCATGTACTTTAAGCCAATCTATCACAGCCGACACATATTGTTCAATTTCTTCTTGTTCAATTTCTTCTTCATAGTCAAAATCTACATTAAAACCAACTCTTTCATCATGAAAACGACGACTTTTACCAATTGAATTTTTCATTCTAATCTCCTTTTTAAAGAACATAACATTATTATAATTATAGATGAAATAATTTTTAATTTCAATAGTAAAATAAAAATTTAATTTTTGGCATTTAAGAAAGAATAAAAACACCTTAATCTTTTTCAGATTAAAGTGTTATTTATATTGCTAGTTTCAAAAATACTAGACTAAGGGTGTTTTTTGTTCGGAATTATTTCAACTTGACCGCGTCTAATTTGCGCAAGGGAAAAGGCAAACGGGCACCTTTTTTGCGGTAGTCTTTCAGTAATTGTTTTTTGACGAAAGACGGACGCAAGTCTAGTTTTTCAATCTCATCAATATCTAACCAGACCGGATTATAGCTGCCGCCTTTGCGTTGCGAGTCAGTATATTCTTCGGCGTCAGTTTTGTGTGGTTCGCCGCTTTGGTATTCGCAAACCATAAATGATTGCCAACCATCGCCGCGGTGATGTTTGTGGTCTTCATACCAAAATTTATAAAGTTCGCGGAATGGACGAGCCACTACTCCGGTTTCTTCCAAAACTTCGCGCGCACAAGCATCGGATAAAGTTTCACCGGCATCAATGTGTCCACCCGGAAAAACATAATATTCTTGATTATCACGGATACGATGAATGGCTAACAGCTTGTTATCACGGATAACAATGCCGCGTCCAATGATACTGGGTTCTTTTTGCCAAGCTTTTTGTTTGGGTGCTTTACTAAAACCGGTTAACAATTGTTGCATTTGATATTGCAAATTGTCGCCCAAACGATTGATACCGTCTTTGGTCATGCGACCGTCTTCCAAATATTGTGTGCTGTCAATCGCGGCACCGACCTTCAAACGGGTCAAGCGGAACATACGCATCGGACGGTCGGTTACCACGGGGATAATCGGCACACCCGCACGCAAAGCCACCATCGCTACGCCATTTTGAATTTTTAATTTCTCATCCGTGTTGAACGAACGGTGACCTTCCGGCATAACCATCAACATATGGTTTTGCTTCAAAACTTTTTGACTGTCGCGCACCAAAGCCAATTCGGCATCGGCCTTGACCGAAATCCCACCCATGCCTTTAAAGAACCAACGGCTAAAACCTTTTTCAAATAATTCGCCTTTAATCCAAAAATGACTTTTACGCCAAATATCAATGACCAACAAAGGACCATCAAAACCGTTGCGGTGATTCATCGCCAAAATAACTGGCTTGCCGCGGTACTTACGTAATTCTTTTTTGTTCAGCCATTTCGTCCAAAACAAAAGCTTAAACGGTATGTAACAAATTAATTTTAAGATAAACCTTAACATAAATTTATTTTAATATAATGGATAACATTTCGTCCACTACTTCATCAGCTTGACGACCGGTTGTATCAATTTCGATTGCATCGGGAACTTTAATCAAAGGTGCGACTTCGCGTTCAATATCCAAGCGGTCACGTTCTGCGGTCAAACGTAAAACTTCTTCGTATGAAATGTTTTCGCCCTTTTGGATAAAATCACGGTGGCGGCGATGTGCGCGTTCTTCCAAACTGGCCATAACAAAGAATTTAAAATCAGCGTGCGGGAAAGCCACCGAAGTTGTTTCGCGACCTTCCACCACTAAACTTTGGTCGCGCGCTGTTGCATGTTGAATTTTATGCACGCGGTCTTGCACGGCCGGGTCCAATGCCAACACGGGCACACGAGCCCCAACTTCCACGGTGCGAATTTGATTCGTGATATCTTCCCCGTCGAGATAGACCAAAGTTTGTTTATCCGCGCCGCATTGAATTTCAATGTTACTTTGTGTATAGTCTTTGCCGCGCAAATCACAAACCGCAATGGCACGGTAAATGGCTCCGGTATCCAAACATAAAATCTTTAATTTTTGTGCCAACATTTTGGCGATGGTTCCTTTCCCGCTGGCGGCGGGTCCGTCAATTGCAATAATCATATTAAAACTCACTGTAGCACGGAGTCCGTTTTTTGTAAAAGCAAATTATCGACTTGTAAACAGTATGGAAGCATGGTAACATGAATTGTTAATTAGACGCTTGCTGTCCGCTTGACGGGCAGAGGAAAGTCTGGGCATCAAATGGCATCATGCAAGCTAACGGCTTGTCGCGGCGACGTGAAGGACAGTGCAACAGAAAGCAAACCGCCCGACTTCGTTCGGGTAAGGGTGAAACGGCGGAGTAAGAGCCCACCGCACTGCGGGTGACCGGAGTGGCAATGTAAACCCCATGAGATGCAAGGTTAGTGGTCGGGATTTAATGGCGGCCAGTCAACTCGACCCATACACCGCGTGAGCGTATCGGTGACGGTACGCCAAGATAGATAAGCGTCCACGACATAACCCAGCTTACCGATTAACTTAAAAGAACCCGCAAGGGTTTTTTTAATGTTTGTCGAATTTTGTCAAAATATGATTTGATGCCAATTTACTTGTGTAGTATGCTGGGCTTATGTTGCGTCGCAAAATAATTTTTAATTTAGTTATCATCGTTAAGTCGGATCGTAGCCATGTCGTTCTGTGAGCCAAGGAGT
>JAZSQY010000065.1:0-2354 GCA_045538225.1 Clostridia bacterium
TTGACCGTGATACACCACGTGAAGTTGGCGCCAAAATTTTTATTCAAAAGATTGAAGATATGAACCGCGCCATGAACATCCCCACCAATATTCCACAAATAAAAACAGCGGACATCCCTCAATTAGCAAAAACCGCGGAAAAAGAAGCCAACCCACTTTACCCAGTCCCTGTTCTTTGGACCACACAAGAATTAACCCAAATTTATGAAGAGGTGAAAAATGGATAACGAATTAATCTTTGCCGTCTATTTAGAACAACGTAAAAACTTAACCAACAGCAAACTGCGCAATCCGAAATACCGCATCCAAAAACTACGCGATCTGTATCAAAACATTGTAAAATTAGAACCCGAAATCTGCGAAGCGTTGCGTATGGATTTAAACAAAAGTGCCACAGAAAGTTACATTAGCGAAATTGGCATGGTGCTTAGTGAAATTTCGTATATGCGTAAACATATCAAACGCTTTGCGAAACCCAAAAGAGTACCCACACCTTTGGCGCAATTTGCATCCAAATCATTCCGACTTCCCTGTCCCAAAGGCCAAGTCCTGATTATCAGTCCGTGGAACTATCCATTTATGCTCTCGATTGAACCACTGGTTGACGCCATCGCAGCCGGCAACTGTATTGTGTTAAAGCCTAGTGAACACTCCCCTCATACAAGTGCAGTAATTTACAAACTAATTAAAATGACCTTCACGCAAAATGAAGTCTTAACAGTACTCGGCGGACGCGAAGAATGTTCTTTCTTGCTCGACCTTGACTTTGACCACATTTTCTTCACCGGCAGTACCCGCGTAGGTAAAATTGTTATGCAGAAAGCCGCAGAAAATTTCACGTCGGTGACACTTGAATTAGGCGGTAAAAGTCCTTGCATCGTTGATGAAACAGCCAATATTAAATTGGCAGCCAAACGTATTGTTTTCGGCAAATTCTTAAACTGCGGACAAACTTGTGTCGCGCCAGACTACTTACTCTGCCACAGTTCAATTAAAGACCAATTGATTAAAGAAATTGAACGCCAAATCATTTTACAATACAGTGTCGACCCATTACGTAACCCGGATTATCCAAGGATGATTAATCAAAAACAATTTGATGCATCCCTCAACTTGATTACGGCAAACAATACCATTTTTGGTGGACACTTTAACAAAGAAATATTAAAAATCGAACCAACCTTACTCACAGCCGATTTCGACAGCCCATCAATGCAAGAAGAAATTTTTGGTCCGGTCTTACCCATTTTAACTTTTGATAACTTTGACGAAATTTTGCAAAAAATAAATACCTATCATCATCCACTGGCTTTTTACATTTTTTCATCCAACCAACGCCGCATTCAAGCAGCCTTAACCACCTGCGACTTCGGCGGCGGCTGTGTCAATGATTGTATCATCCATCTGGCAACCTCGGCTATGCCTTTTGGCGGCTTAAAGCACAGCGGTATTGGCGGCTACCACGGCAAAACTGGCTTTGAAACTTTCTCGCACATTAAATCAATCGTTGATAAAAAAACTTGGATTGATTTGCCATTACGCTATCAACCATACACTAAAGCAAAAACCAAACTGGTTAAAACATTTCTTAAATAAGGAGTAATCATGAAAAATATTTTTCGTAACGTAATTTTACCACTCAACATGGCTTTAATCTTGGCGGTCATCTTGGGCGACATTTGCTACATCACTTTAGGTGGCCTGGCTATCAAAGCTACCACCAGCATCTTTTTCGTTTTATTAGGCATTGTCAATTTAACCTACGTAATCATTACCAAAAACAAAGCTTTACACTTCCCCATTATAATGACTGTCGGTCTTTGCTTTGCGATGTTCGGTGATATCTTCTTAAATATCGAATTTATTATTGGCGCCCTGCTCTTTGCCGTGGGACATGTTTGGTACTTTATCGCGTACAATTTTATTCAAAGTTTTTGTTTGCGCGATTTGATTTACGGCATTGCCATTTTTATTCCATCCGTGATCTTTATTCTCTGTATGCCATTCTTTGACTTCGGCGGCCTGCTTATGCAAATTATAGTCATCGCCTATGCATTGATTATCTCCTTCATGGTCGGCAAAAGTCTTTCGAACATGGTGGCACAAACGACCGCTCAAAATATATTACTTGCCATCGGCAGCTTATTATTTTTCTTCTCGGATTTAATGTTATTGCTAAATGTTTTCGGTAATTTATCCGAAGTTTTTGATATCTTATGCCTTGCAACTTACTACCCCGCCGAATGCATCCTTGCCACAGCCATTTTCACGCACAAAACAACAGTCAATAAATAAACAACAATACATCAAAAAAACAGGCGCAACGCCTGTTTTTTATTTTAGCTATTACGCAA
>JAZSQY010000037.1:0-4258 GCA_045538225.1 Clostridia bacterium
ATTCCGCCAACGCCAAGCTGCACTAATTGAAGCAAACAATTTTGAACCTGAAATTCCAACCGAGCTAAGTACAAGTATTGAAAAAGAAATATTACCTACTTCTATTGAAGAAACCCCAGACGAACAAAATAACACGATTAATGCCGAAAGCACAAACATCAACAATCTAACTTTTGATTATAGACCATCTTTAATTGACCCCAATTTTGTTCTCGGAGAGCCAGTTATGCCACAAACCGATATACCTACAACCAAGAATACCATCATCCGTATTAATTTAAAAAATGCCGAATTGCGCAAACAAAAAGCCGAAGAAAAGAAAACTTTATTATCCCAAGCAAATTTAGAACGCTACTTGCAACGCTATTTCATTGAAACAGCTGCCTGCTTTTTAATGGATCGTACAATTTATAAAGATGCACACGGTATTGCCCCCTATAACAAATATGCAATAAACAAAGAAACTGGGTTACTAGAATACAGTATTTCTTGCACTAAAGGACGATTATACAAATTTTGTTCATATTTAATTGACGTTGAACGCTTTATAAGCCATGCTGAATTATATCAAGATTTCCTTAATGCTGTTGAGCGTGGAGTATCTCTAGCTCGTGTAAGTGAAACTTTACATCCATTATATCGAAAAAAATATAAAAAAGACTTTATCTTAAACCTATCAAATCGTGAAGATTGGGATAATGTTATTATCTTGGTGTATAATAACTACATATTAAATAATGATAATTTTAAAGATGTATTTACTCGAGTTCCATTTGAAATCCCAGTAGCATATAATGAGCAAAATGTTATCGATTATTTAAAAGATACCGATATACATGAAAGATTTACCGAAAGATATTCGGCAATAGAAGAAATAGGTGTACCAACATTTTGGGACGCACTGTATATTTGCTTTATCAATTCGATTAAATCAAAATTATCAATCGAACAATTAGAAGATGCAATTTTACGTAACCACAAAAAAATCGCGCGTGCCTTAAAACGAATAGACAACGCGCGCAGAAAAAAATTAAAAATCGCTTAATATTAAATTTAATTTTTTATAATTCTTCAATAGTTAAATTTTTATTTGTAAAGATACAAATATCACTTGCCACACTCATAGCTTCCTTAGCGACTTCTTTTGCGGACATATTTGTATTTTTTAACAACGCCTTTGCCGCAGCCAAGGCATAATTACCACCACTGCCAATAGCAACACAGCCTCCATCTGGTTCAATAACATTGCCGTCACCACTAATTACCAAGAAACGCTCTTTATCTGCAACAATCATCATCGCTTCCAAACGTCCTAAAGCACGATCTGTACGCCAGCTTTGAGCCAAAGCAACAGCAGAACGCAATAAATTACCAGAATGTTTCTGTAACATTTCCTCGAATTTGTTAGATAACGTAAATGCATCAGCAACTGAACCAGCAAAACCAACCACAACTTTACTATCGTATAAACGGCGAACTTTTACCGCATTACCTTTCATAATTACAGATTGACCTGCGGTAACTTGCCCATCACCTGCAATTACTGTCTTATTATCGCGTTTAACCGCAATGATTGTTGTACCACGTAACTCCATTTCATAACCTCCTTATTGACAATTACGATTACTACATTTTACTACATCTTTAATTTTTACCAAAGGACTTTTGCATTTAGAACACAATTCGCCTGTTGGCTCATCGAAAGCGACAAAATCACAATTTGGATAACCAGAACATCCATAGAAAGTTTTTCCTTTTTTGCTACGGCGTTTATAAATATCATTACCACATTTTGGACATTTACAAATTGGTTTATCAAATGGTTTTGTTGTTTTACATTCTGGATACCCGCTACAAGCTAAAAATTTACCAAAACGACTTTCACGTATTAGCATAACCTTTCCACAATTAGGACAATTTTGGTCACTTTCAACTGGCTTAATACGGTTTTCCGCACCATCGTTTGCGCGCACTTCATCAACTACTTTAATGAAAGGTTGATAAAAATTATCGACTACACCGACCCAATCAATTCCATTAGCCGCAATATCATCTAATTTGTCTTCCATATCAGCTGTAAAGCCAGTATTCATAATTTCAGGGAAATATTCAATTAACCAATCAACTACAACACAGCCTAATTCTGTCGGTTTTAAAGCCTTTCCATCTTTTTCAATATACAAACGCGCAAATAATGTGGCAACAGTTGGAGTGTATGTTGCTGGACGTCCAATACCCTTTTCTTCCATAACTTTAACTAAAGTTGCTTCAGTATATCGCGCTGGTGGTTGTGTAAATTTTTGAATATATTCAAGCTTATTAAATTTTAATTGGTCACCAACTTCAATGTTTGGCAAAATTCCTGCACTTTCTCCAGAATCATCATCATTCTCTTTTTCCGGCTCTTCTTTAGTTTTACTTCCGCTATAAACAGCTAACCAACCATCAAATAACGGTGTACGACCTGTTACACGGAATGTATAATTATTCGCATTGACATCCACACGTACGCTATTAAATGTAGCTTCTGCCATTTGAGAAGCAATAAAGCGATTATAAATTAAACGATAAAGCTTTGCTTCATCTGGCTTACAATACTTGTCAGCTTCATCAGGAGTAATCTCTAAATGAGTTGGACGAATTGCTTCATGGGCATCTTGTGCCGATTTTTTAGTTTTGTAAACATTGGGTATTTCTGGCACAAAATTAGCTCCGAATTTTTGTGTTATATATTCTTTTGCTGCAGCTTGAGCTTCCGCTGAAACACGAACACTATCAGTACGGATATAAGTGACTAAAGCCATCATACCCCTTTCACCCATATTAACACCTTGATACAGTGTTTGCGCAGCCATAGTTGTGCGTTTTAAAGATAATCCTAACTTTGCACCTGCATCTTGTTGCATCGAACTGGTTGTAAATGGTGCAGGAGCATGACGTTTCGTTACTGATTTTTTTACATCTTTTGCTATATATTCCGCATCTTTTAAATCTGCGACAATTTGATTAACTTGCTCTTCACTGCTTGGTTTTAAACGCTTTCCGTCCGGACCATAATATAAAGAAGTACGGAATTTAATCTTATCTTTTTCTAAATGTGACCAAAAATCCCAATATTCTTCTGGTTTAAAATTTTGAATTTCACGTTCACGTTCAACTACTAATTTTAATGTAACACTTTGTACACGACCAGCGGATAAACCCGACTTGATTTTTTTAGACAATACTGGCGACAATTTATAACCTACTAAACGATCCAAAATACGACGTGTTTGCTGAGCATATACTAAATTCATATCAATTGGACGTGGCTTTGTTAAGGCTTGATTAATAGCATGCTTAGTAATTTCATTAAATTCAATACGTTGAGCCTGAGCTGGATCAATTCCTAGTATATATGTCAAATGATACGCAATCGCTTCACCTTCGCGGTCCGGGTCGGTTGCAATCAAAACAGCTTCCGCTTTCGATGCCGCTTCTTTTAAAGCTTTCACAACATCTTTTTTATCCGAAGAAATTACATATTGTGGTTTATAACCATTATCAACTTCAACAGATAAGTCACGTTTTTTTAAATCACGAAAATGACCACCTGTTGCCATAACTTGATAACCAGAACCAAGATATTTTTTTATGGTATCTTTTTTACCGATACCCTCAATAATTACAAGTTTCATGAACCTCCTACCGTTTACTTAGCAACAAAGTAATTGCCTGGTAATTTCTCTATTAAACCAATCATTTCCATATTTGTCAAGAGTGTTGACAACTGAGCCACAGATAAACCACTTTCAACAACAATATCATCAAAATGTACTTCATCAGTTTTTAAAATATTTAAAATATTTTGTTGCTCTAAGCTAATTTGTTTACTTTGTAATACCTTTTGACTAATAATACTCTTTCCTGCAATCTCTTTAATAAAGTCTTCAATACTGGTAATTATCTTTGCTTCCTTGTTTGCAATTAACTTGTTTGTTCCTTGACTAGCGTAACAATTAATATTACCAGGGACAGCATAAACATCACGCATTAATGACTTTGCCATTTTAACAGTAATTAACGTACCACTACGCAAATCTGCCTCCACAGCAACAACAACCTGTGATAACGCAGCAACAATACGATTACGCTGTGGAAAGGTTGTTTTGCCACCATGCAAACTTGGTGGATACTCCGAAATCAATAAACCATTTATTCCAATTTCGTCCTGCAAATCTTTGTTTGCAACCGGATAATAAACTTCAATACCATTTCC
>JAZSQY010000055.1:0-10081 GCA_045538225.1 Clostridia bacterium
CGCGAATGGAAATGCCGCCACCGCCGCCAACACCGCAATCAAAACAATAATCGTCGATTTTAACTTATTCCCCAAATTCCCCATGATACCTATTATTTATCATATCCCCGAAATAATGTAAAACGGATTTTGTCGAACCGCATAATGACAACAAAAAAAAGACCGCATTACAATGCAGTCTCTTTTTTTTATAATAGAAATTTGCCGTTTATTTTGCCGTTTCGATGGCACGTGTTTCGCGGATGACGTTGACTTTGATTTGGCCCGGATATTGCAAGTTGGTTTCAATTTCCTTGGCAATTTCTTTCGCCATGAACAAGGCTTGGCTGTCCGAAACTTCGTCGGGTTTCACGATGACGCGGACTTCGCGGCCGGCGGAAATCGCATAACATTTGTCCACACCGCTCTTGGCTTTACAAATGTCTTCCAAATCATGCAAACGCTTGATATAGTTTTCCAAATTTTCGCGACGCGCACCCGGACGAGAAGAGCTGATGGCATCGGCGACTTGGACGATGACGGCTTCCACCGAATGATACGGGACATCGCCATGGTGGGCTTCGATACAGTGAATGACGGCTTCACTTTCTTTGCAACGGCGTGCCAATTCCACACCGATGGAAACGTGGGTACCTTCGACTTCGTGGTCGGTGGCTTTACCGATATCGTGCAACAGGCCGGCACGGCGGCAGACTTGTTCATTGGCGCCCAATTCAACCGCCAACATACCCGCCAGCAAGGAGACCTCCACACTGTGTTTCAAAACGTTTTGGCCGTAGCTGTAACGGAATTTCAAGCGGCCCAAGTGCTTAATGATTTCCATGGACAAGCCATTGACTTTGGCATCGTAAGCAGCGTGTTCGCCCACGTTCTTACAGTTTTGTTCCATGTCTTTTTTCGTACGTTCAACAATTTCTTCAATACGTGCCGGATTAACGCGGCCATCCATAATTAACTTTTCCAAAGCCAGGCGCGCAATTTCGCGGCGGTATGGATCGAACGAAGAAACGGTAATGACGTCCGGAGTATCATCGATAATTAAATCGACACCGGTTGCGGCCTCGATCGAACGAATGTTACGGCCTTCTTTACCAATCAAACGGCCTTTGATTTCGTCGCCAGAAATGGTCACCGAAGATGTTGTGATTTCGTTGCTGGTATCCGTTGAAAGGCGTTGTACCGCGTTGGTAATAATTTCACGGGCTTTACTGTCCGCGTTTTCTTTCGCGTCTTCTTCAATTTCGCGAATCATTTTCGCGGCATCGGTTTTGGCTTCGTCGGTCAAGTTTTCAATGATTAATTTCTTGGCTTCGGTTTTGGTTAAGCCGGAAATTTTTTCCAATTGGCTGACGGCCTCGGCTTTGGTTTTTTCGATGGCTTCCAAATTGTTTTGGACTTGCTTTTTGGTTTCTTCAATTTGGCCGCGCAATTTTTCCAATGCCAATTCTTTATTTTCCAAGTTTTCTTCACGTTTGCCGATTTGTTCTTCGCGTGTGAAAATATGAGATTCCATGCGTTGAATTTCGGCGCGACGTTCTCTGATTTCGTTGTCGCATTCGACTTTTAATTTGTGTACTTCTTCTTTAGCCTCTAACAGGGCTTCCTTTTTCACCGTGGCGGCTTCGTTAATCGCTTTCTTTGCCAATTCACTGGCAGCGAGACGATTTTTTTTCATTGTATTGGATTGGAGTACATAACACAAGAACCAACCGATACCCGCACCAAATACCAGACCCACGATGAGTAGGATAATTGCTAATCCATTCATCGTTGTTTTTTCTCCTTTACTTTTTATTAAGTATGCTCCATTATACATTTTGGAGGTGTATATGTCAAAACATATTCCCAATATCATAACTATTATTCGTATTGCTTTATTGCCGTTTGTCTTCTTATTTTATTTGACAGACTTCGTGCCGTACAGCCAATACATTGCTATCGCCATTTTCTTGGTTGCCGCGGGCACGGATTTCTTAGACGGAATGATTGCGCGCAAGTACAATTTGGTTTCCAACATCGGCAAGTTGCTTGACCCAATTGCCGACAAGATGTTGTATTACAGCGGACTATTTTTAATCATTGTGACGAACATTTTACCTGTTTGGGCTTGCGTCATTATCTATATGATTAACCTTTGCCGCGACTTTGCGATTGACTGTTTACGTATGATCGCAGCCACCAAAGGTTCGGTCTTGGCGGCCAACGTATTCGGCAAGATTAAGACCATAATTGCGTTTGTTGCTACGCCATGGGTTTTGTTACAAGGATGCATACCAACGAACTGGGCCGGTTTTACGGCGTTTGCCATCATCGGCTTTGTCTTAATGGCGGCACAAACGTTCTTCTGTTTGTTATCTGGCATTATTTATTTGGCACAAAACCGCAAGGTATTATCCGATACTAAAGCGTAGTATCCGTGCTAACATTAACTTCTAATTTTACAGGCAAGTGGACAGTATTCTCCATTTGCCTTTTTACTATTTCGCCCACGATTTCGATTTCATTCTCAACACAGTCAAAGACCAATTCGTCATGAATTTGTAGGACCATTAAACTTTTTAAACCACGTTCGGTCATTTCTTTGTCGATGTTAATCATGGCTTTTTTGATGATGTCCGCGGCACTTCCCTGCATTGGCATATTCATAGCCGCACGCGTAGCAAACGCAACCACATTATTATTATTGGCGTATAATTCGGGGATATAACGACGGCGACCAAACATTGTCGATATGTAACCGTTTTGTTTCGCACTGGCGACACATTGGTCTAAAAACGCTTTTACTTTTGGAAAGGTTGCAAAGTAATTTTTAATTACGGCCGCAGCTTCGTGAAAACCACAATGCAAATCTTTGGCCAAACCAAAAGATGAAATACCGTAAATAATACCAAAGTTAACAGCCTTGGCTTCACGACGACGGTTAGCGTCCCCAAACAATTTTTCGGCGGTTTCATGGTGAATATCGGCACCACTGTTAAATCCTTGGATTAAGCTTTCTTCACCCGACAAAGCCGCCAACAAACGTAATTCAATTTGCGAATAATCGGCAGACAAAATCTTACCATTTTCAAAACGAGAAACAAAAATTTTACGGAATTCAGTACTATCCGTTTTACGTTGTGGAATATTTTGTAAATTGGGTTCACTTGACGATAAGCGCCCCGTTGCCGTTTTATCGAGATTAAAGGTAGTATGAATTAAACCTTCTAAATCAACTGCATTTCCATAACCACGCACATAAGTTGAATACAATTTATATTTGCCACGATACTCCAAAACCTTGGCCGCCAATGGAACAGTCGGAGCTAGTTGAGTTAAAACTTCTTCATTAGTGGAATAGCCAGTTTTGGTTTTCTTGGTTAAGTTTACCCCCAACTTACGTTGCAAGACATCACTTAATTCTTGGGTTGATTTGATATTAAAAGTTTCCCCGGCCAATGCAAAAATTTCATTTTCAAGTTTGGCAATTTCATTTTCCAACTTAGCGCCTAAGGCGTTTAAAGCCCCTACATCAACTTTAATCCCGTTAATCGACATTTTACTTAAAATTGGTAAAACAGCCGCATCTAACGCCTTACTTTCATCTTTAACATCAGCAAACAACGGCGGCACGGATTTAACAACGGTCGCACCACTTAGCCAAATATCGCGCCTCAATAAACTTTTAAATCCCGCCTGTTCAAATTTCTTTTTCACTTTATCATCAAAAGGAAAGACAAACGGACAGTCCGCAAGTGAAAATTCAATTGGGGCTTCACAATTAATGGCAGCAAGTTTTTTTGACATTTTAACCTGTTCAACACAGTCATTAACTTTCTTATTTCCAGCCGACTCAATAACGGCTTCAACCGTGCCATACTTTTGAATCAATGCCACCGCAGTTTTTTCACCAACTCCAGCAGCACCGGGAATATTATCACTCTTATCACCCATTAATGCTTTAACATCTATTAATTGAGTCGGCGTTAAACCGTATTCTTTTTGAATGCGCTCCACCGTCCAAACATCCAAATTGGTAACCCCAGTTTTTGTCAAATGCAATTCCACATTGGGCGCAACTAATTGCATACCATCGCGGTCGGCAGTTAAATTTATAACCATCGCATCTTTAACTTGTCTGGCAATTGTACCAATGAGATCATCGGCTTCATAACCGGCACATTGATAAATCTTAACTTGCATCGCTTGTAAGATGTCTTTTAATTGATCAAATTGCACTGCCAAATCATCTGGCATCTTGTGACGGTTGGCTTTATATTGTTGGTACATTTTGTGACGGAATGTGGGTTGACGCATATCGAAAGCCACGCAGACGTATTGAACCTTTAAATCTGTAGCGGCTTTAATAAACATATTAAGAAATCCGTAAACAGCATTTGTTGGCATCCCACCAAAACTTAATTCACCAATTTCTCCACGTCCACCAAATGCATAGTAAGCACGATTTAATAAACTATTACCGTCAATGACTAAAATCTTATCCACGCAGTTAGTATAACATATTTAAACAACTTCGACATCTTTATTTCTCATGCGAATTAAAATTGCTGAAATCACACCTACCAAAGTTTCAAAAAGCAAATCACTCAACGCACTAAAATTAATGACAAATTGTCCATCCAATAAAGAGAAAATCAGGAAAGTTATCACCGTATAAAAGATACCAACCAAGCCACCATACAGCCATCCTTTACTTCTTGCAGGTTTTAGTGAAATCACCACAGCAATAAAGATTGCAATCACTTTTACAACCTGCATTACGGGAGAAATCACTCCGTTACTTAATCCTGCAACTTGAATAATAAATGCAAAAATCAAAACAAAAAGGAGTGTTGCAATTACCGCACATAACACTCCTTTAAACATACTTTTTACCATGGCCATTTATATGCCAAAGTTTTTTGATTATTCTACTGAACAGAATTTTTTGTTATTTGCTTTACGAGTAAATTTAACAATACCCGCTTTTTTTGCAAACAAAGTATGGTCATGGCCACAACCAACATTGTCACCAGGTTTTACGTCTGTACCACGTTGGCGAACAATAATAGCACCTGCTTTAGCCACTTGACCATCTGCAATCTTAACGCCTAAACGTTTCGAATTACTATCTCTTCCATTGGCGGTTGAGCCGCCCCCTTTATGATGAGCCATGCTTAGTTATCTCCTCCGATTTTAATTTTTGTATAAGGTTGACGATGACCATATTTTTTGCGTACATTATTTTTTGGTTTGTATTTAAAACCATTGATTTTGTCACCTTTACCATGTTCCACGATGGTGGCTGTTACTTTACCAGGTTTAACTTCGATCTTACCATTTTCATAAGACATTACTGTAGGCACAACAACTTTGTCGCCAACATTACCGTCGATTTTTTCAACGACAACTTCGTCGCCTGGTTGCACGCGATATTGTTTACCACCTTGCATAATAATTGCGTTCATAACGAACATGATAAAACAAAAAGTCACTTTTGTCAATCATAAATTACACGTTCCAAAGAACTAAATTATACCTTCATCAGCGGTTAAATACGACTTCATATTACTTAAAACTTTACGTTCAATCCGACTAACTTGCACTTGAGAAAGGTGTAACGTACGTGCCACTTCACTTTGTGTTGCATTACGAAAATAACGTAAAAGCATAACCTGCCGTTCGCGCAAAGGTAAACGCGCCAGCATATTTTTAACCACGATTTGATCCAAAAAAGCACTATCATCACTGGCGACAATTTTATCGGCCAAACAGAAAGTTTCCTCACTGTCGTCATTTAAAGTAGTAGCAAACAAAGGCAAAGGCATATGCGATGCCTCCATGGCAAAAATAACCTCTTCTTTGGTTACATTAAATTCTTTGGCAATTTCGTCAATTGTCGGAGCATCAACTTCACCGCTTTTTAAGGTCAAGTATTTTTTTATTTTTACATATAAAGTTTTAACCGAACGACTTACCTTAACTGCGCCATCATCGCGCAGAAACCGTTTAATTTCCCCAATAATTAATGGCGTTGCATATGTAGTAAACTTCACTTGATATTGCGGGTCAAATTTATTGATAGCTTTCACAAAGCCTAAACAGCCCAATTGAAACAAATCATCATATTCAACGCCTTTACCGAGATAACGCCTTAGCAATGATTTAATCAAAGGTTGATTTTGTTCAACGAGTTGATTTTTAGCTTGCTCGTCACCATTTTTTGCGCGCAAGACTAAATCAATTATCACATCCTGTTGCATGGGAATTATTCCCCGCTAACTTCTCTTTTTTCCTTTGTAAAGTTTTTTTGCATGCTTACCACTGTTCCGCCTCCGCTTTGATTATTGACGGAAATTTTATCCATAAAACTTTGCATGACAGTAAATCCCATTCCACTTCGCTCACCATTTGGTTCGGTTGTAAAAAACGGTTCCATAGCTTGTGCAATATCTGGAATGCCCACTCCTTGGTCGCTAATAACGACTTCCAACATCCCTGAAAACAATTTACATTCAATTGTGATTAAATCGTCATTACTTTGACGTCTTTGATAACCATGTACTACACAATTGGTTACAGCCTCACTAACAGCGGTTTTAACATCATTAATTTCGTCAACCGTCGGATTAAGTCCAACACAAAATGCTGCCACCACGGATCGTGCAAAAGATTCATTTTCACTCTTTGCTGGAATCTGCATTAACATTGTATTTATCATTTCACTCATAAGATTGCCCCTTTTATTTTTGGCATAATTTTATAAAGTCCTGTCATTTGGAAAATCCGTTCCGCTTGCACGGATGGATTAGTTATATAGATAGGTATTCCACGATCTTTCATTTTTTTATAACGACCTAACAGCACACCAATGCCCGTGGAATCCATAAAAGTCAAATTAGCCAAATCAATGACTATCTGAGTGGCATTTGCATTTAACATTACTTGCTCCAGTGCAAGCCGTGTGTATTCCGCCGTCTTTTCATCCAATTCGCCATTTAACGAAACGTAGAGAACGTCACGATGCGTCCGTGTTAAAACCTGCATAGTACCTCCTTCATGCTTTCAAGCATAATAGAAGTGACTTGTTAGAAAATGTCATAATTTATTTTTTTATCAAGAAAATTGTCGTAATGACCGAAACGACCAAGAAAGTGATTCCCAGACAAAGATCAATAATTAAACAATCAAGCAAGTAACAACTCCATAATCTGAACAGCATTAGTGGCAGCACCTTTACGCAGGTTATCACTAACTGTCCACAAGTTAATTGTGTTAGGTTGAGAACCATCTAAACGCACACGCCCTACATAAACTTCGTCATGCCCAGAGACATTTGTTGGCACCGCATAATCACCACAATAAACAACTCCCGATGCTTGAGATAAAATATCCTTTACTTTTTGCAAATCTGGCTTTTGAAAAAATTCAACATTTATAGAGATACAATGACAATTTGCAACAGGCACACGTGCCGCGGTTGCCGAAATTGCAATTGAAGGATCTCCTAAAATTTTACGTGTTTCGTTAATCATCTTTGCTTCTTCCTTTGTATTTCCATCGGGTAAAATCTGATCGATATCCGGCAAGACATTGTTCTGAATTGGATATTTGAATTGAGGGTTTCGACCAGCCCCACTGATGGCTTGATAAGTCGAATAAACGATCCTTTTAATATGATAGGCGCGATTTAACGGCGCCAAAGCCACCACAGCGCCAATTGTACTGCAATTCGGGTTGGCAATTAACTTATGACCGCCAGCAGCGTGCGCATTTACCTCTGGTACAATTAATGGCACGTCTGGGTGCATACGATAATAACTGCTGTTGTCAATAACGATTGTACCGGCTTCCACAAATTGCGGCGCCCACTCCCGAGAAACATCAGCACCAGCGGCAAACAAAGCAAAATTTGCTTTAATTTCCTGTACACGCGAAACAGTTAATTCTTCTAAAACATATTCTTCGCCGTTAACAAAAACCTTGGTTCCGGCGTGTTCTTTACTGGCAAATAAAAAATATTCGCCGTTTATTTGCCGCTCTGCTAAGACCTTTAAAATAGTTTCACCAACCAAACCAGTAGCACCGACAACGGCAATTTTAGTTGTTCTCATAGCAATAATATATTAAAATATTTTCAAACTTGTGATGGGGGAAAAATGTTGTTTAGTTACGAAATAAAAAAAATTTTACGTCGTGTTTCACCTTTAATGATTTTGAATGTTATTTTGCTAACCAGTATGTTAACGATGTCATTAACTTATTTTTGTTTTAATAAAACCCCAGTGGCAACACCAAACCCAGTTGCAAAGTATATGGCGCTAGAAAATAAAATCATAAACTGGGACGAAATCAATCGCGACAATTTTGACAAAGCTTTTGATAATTTTAACAAAGATTACAATGCTTTAAATGCCAGCACCTTTGACGGAAACAACTTAATTAAAAACTATAAAAAAGCAAGTGCATCCTTTGCAACTTTTTATATTGAATATTATCAAGATATAACCAGTAGTAACCAAAACATTGCCAACTATTTATTGATACAAAAAGAATATGTAACAAAACTCAACCAAATAATGGAATCTTTGGATTTATATTTTAATATCCATTTGGAAGATTATCCCACCGATGAAGCGCGCAAAATAGCAATTACAAATGGCTTAAAAAACACCAACCCATCATGGAATAATGAAACTTTGGAAACAATTTTAAATGACCTTTTCTTTGTACAAAAGATTAGCAATACCGACAAACTTGAATTGCAAACATTTTTTAAAACTAATCCAAGTAATCAAAATCGCAACTACACAGACGCCTATGACTACGCAATTAATCGTTATTGGATTGCCGTGGCATCAGCATCAGAGTTTGACGGGAAATTATCCGAATATGAAGGTTTTGATGGCTACGTCAATATAGCGGCCTCTACAGAGGCATATAAGCTGGCGGAATACCGTTTATCCGAACCAGAAAAGGATTTTGTTGCACCATTTAGCTTTGGAAATATTTTCAGCAAAAACGGCAAACAGGTTAGCTTATTTGACTTTCTTTTTACTAATCTAGAGATGGCATATATTGTTGTTATTATTTTGGTGACAATTTGGGCATGCTGTGCCTTTTTTACAGACAAGCAAACAAAAACCGTAGTCGCACCGATCGTAGCAGGTAAAAAACGCGCTCACATTATTATAAGTAAAATGCTTGCCGTCCTAGTGTTAGCTATTATTGCATTACTGTTATTTACAGGCATCTATGTTACAAGCGCTTTACTTTTATTTAAAGCGTCCATTAGTCCAGATGTATTGTTTTTATTAAATGGAACCACACAAGCCGTCATGTCGCCAGCTAATTATTTTGCGGTTTACTTTTTAAGTTTAATTTGGAAATTACTACCCTTTGTAGCAATTTGTGGATTGTTTTCTTTTATTAAAACAAAACCGTTCGTAATTTTTGGTTGCACGATTTTAAGCTATTTAATTGTTGTTGTTTTAAATGCCTGCTTCGGCGGTCTATGGTTGTACCAATTTATTCCACTGCTTGGCTTAGACCCAATCCGCTATTTTGGCGCGGAGTTAATGCTATCGCCCATGCCAAGCACTTATAACATTTTGTATACCGTACCTGTAACGCTTTTGATAACGATTGGTCTATACTGGGCTTTGATTGCAAAATTTAAAAAATATGATTTTTATTAATTGCCAAAATCAAAACGAACACGTTACAATTGAGAATGGAAAACACAATTTCAGTTTATACAGATGGCGCATGCAGTGGCAACCCAGGACCTGGTGGTTGGGGTACAATAATTTTAAATAACGGCACTGAAACCGTATTATCAGGCTTTGAAGCCGATACCACAAACAATCGCATGGAATTAACCGCGGTTATTCAAGGTTTACTTGCCTTAAAAGAAACGACACTACCGGTTACACTTTACACCGACAGCCAATACATTGTAAACGCTAACAATCTTCATTGGTTGGATAATTGGCAAGTCAAGGGCTGGATGAACGCAAGTAAAAAACCCGTAGCCAATCGTGACTTGTGGGAACAAATCATTGCCTTAAATACAAAATACCACCCAGTTTATGTATGGGTA
>JAZSQY010000097.1:0-28126 GCA_045538225.1 Clostridia bacterium
GCGATAAAGAAGGTCGTGACCACCCAAACATCGCAGAAGAAATTTATGCATACTTCCGCGCCACCAAAAAGACCCCAAAAACTTCGGCGATAAGTACCCCCGAATACAAAGAATTTTTTGCGGCCAATAAACCCGCAGATGGCTGCTTAATCCACTTTAATATCTCTAGCGAAATTTCTTGCACCCACCGTAACGCCGTTGCGGCCGCCAACGAATTGGAAAATGTTTACGTCATTGACAGCCGTTCGTTGTCAACCGGTACCGCAATTTCAATTTTACGTGCGGTCAAATATCGTGAGCAAGGTTTATCCGCGGCCGAAATTGTGGAACGTGTTAACGCGGAAATTGACAAAGTCCAAGCTAGCTTCATTGTTGATGACTTAACTTACTTACACCGCGGCGGCCGTTGCAGCAGCACCACCAAATTCTTTGCCAGCATCTTGCGCATTAAACCACAAATTGTGTTAAAAAATGGCAAGATGGAATCGGGTAAAAAATTCCGCGGCAATTTGAATTTCTGTGTTAAACAATATATCGACAATGTTTTAAACGAAAACCCGGATCCAGATTTGTCCATTCTGTTTATCACGCACACAAAAATGGCAAACCCGCAAATTGTTGAAGATATTAAACAACAAGTCTTGGCACGCTGTCCATTTGAACGCGTCGTTGAAACAATTGCCAGCGGAACCATCACCGCCCACTGTGGCGAAAATACAATCGGCATTTTGTTTGGTTTAAAATAATCACGCATATTTTTGCATTGTTATCCGCACGCTAGCCTTATGGCATCCCGCAAAAAAACCAAAGTCCCTTTCATCATCTTCATCCTGACGTTGATTGGGGCTTTTTTGTGTTTTACTTTTGGACAAAAATATAATCCATTCTTTTTGTGGGTTGCCTTGGCCTGCGCCGGTTTTGCGCTTTTGTTTTTTTTAATTACATTGACACGGTTCCTGCGTAACCGTTCCATCACCAGCGGTCTACTGATCACAACCACGACCGCCACCGCCATTTACTTTGTGGCCAACCGTTTTATCCAAACCGCCGTTCCCCGTGTCGCCAGCAATCTGGCCGCCGCCGGAGTTGCAACCACAACAACCGAAACCAGCGGTTGGTTTACACCTTTGTTCTTTGCGCAAATCGGCTTATTCGCTTTGTGGTTCTTAATCATTTTGTTTATCATTTATGTTTATGTGCGGCCCATTAAACGTATCGACCAACTCCTCGGGCAAATCATTGATGCCAAAGAAATTAAAAAACTTAAATTAGGTAAAAGCCGTCAATACGAAGCCATCGCCACCAAACTGCGGATTCTTGCCAATGAACAACACGCCGCCGCACTCAAAAAACGCGCCCGCCAAATCCAAGCCCGCAACCGCACTACACTGAAAAAAGATATCGTGGATAAAATTATCAAAGAAAAAGATAAAATGCCACGCTCCGCCAAAGCCGATGCTAACGATTAAATTTGCTTTTATCAAAAGCTTGAATGGTTTGAATTAATTGACTGTAAACCGGTTTCACACTTTGGTATAAATACACCGCGCGCGGCAAAGGCACCAACCCACTACGTTCCATCACAAATAATTCTTCCTGTAAAGCCCGTTGTAATTCGTGAATGTTATAACTCACTGTCGGTTGACTCACACACAGTTTTTCCGCGGCTTTACTGACACTGCGTTCTTCAATCACCGCAAAAAAATATTTATACAAGTTCAAATTAACTTCGGTTAACATGACTGTTATAGAATAATTCTATATCTCTTGTTTGTAACCAACCACTTTGATACATTTTTATACATGAACGAAAACGCAATTACAAAAACATTATTATCAATCTGGCCGGGACTAACAGAATACGAAAGTATGTTAGCCGAACGCGCCCACAACCACGCACTGTGCAGTTGCAACACCCCAATGTTAACCAACCGCATCATCGACAAAATCATTGACCTCAACGTCAAACAACAAACCATTCACAATTTGGCACTCCGTTTGAACCGTGTCATTGAAAAGTTACCTGCCGAAACACAAGCAGTCATCCGCAGCTACTACCGCAACTACGGCATCGCCACCAATATTCCGGCCCAAGCCAAACAATTGGGTATCGCCGAACGGACATTTTATCGTCACCTTGATCGTGCCAACACGCACGTTGCCCGCCGCTTAAACGACATCGGGATTAACTTTTTTACATGGCAAGATTTGCTGCACCAGCACCCGTGGATCAAAGATACTTTTATGCGTCAATGCCCACCAAGCCAGCCGCGAAAGACGCCGCATCGAAAGGCACTAAATCATTAAGCTGTTCGCCTACGCCCACGTACCAAACCGGCAAATCAAATTTTTGTTTAATCGCGACCACAATCCCACCTTTGGCGGTACCATCTAACTTGGTCAAAATAATTCCGTCCAAACCTACGGCTTCGTGGAAATATTCCACTTGGCTTAGTGCATTACCACCCGTGGTCGCATCAATCACCAATAATTTACGATAATTGGCTTCCGGCATAACTTTACCAACCACGCGGTCAACTTTTTGTAACTCCGCCATTAAGTTCACTTTGTTATGTAAACGACCAGCGGTATCAATAATTGCC
Source organism: Clostridia bacterium (assembly GCA_045538225.1). Classification (GTDB taxonomy): domain Bacteria; phylum Bacillota; class Clostridia; order Christensenellales; family UBA1242; genus RGIG8050. Next base: position 2,604 of record JAZSQY010000097.1, read on the forward strand.
ACTTGCTCACCTTTGGCTTTCATCGAAGTCAAAGCATCAAATACCAACGAAGCCGGATCCGCTCCTGCCCCCTGTTTGACAATGCGCACATCCGCACGCTGGCTCCATTCAACTAACTGTTCGGTCGCGGCTGCACGGAACGTATCACCCGCTACTAATAAGACAGACTTTCCATCATTTTTTAACAAGTTCGCCAACTTACCAATCGAAGTCGTTTTGCCCACACCATTGACACCAACCACCATCAGCACCGTTGGGTCCGTCATGGCCGGCGTTTCGTTTACCAAAATTTCCGCAATACTTTGCACCAAACGCGCTTTCAATTCTTCTTCCGTTTTGATTTTTTCCGCTTTCACTGTGCGTTTGATATCTTCAATAATTTTTTCCGTCGCCGCAACCCCGATATCCGCACTAATTAAAACGGTTTCCAAATCTTCGTAAAACTCATCATCAAAAGTTTTGTTAAAAATCGCCGCAATCCCGTTGGTGACCGCCGCTGCTGTTTTCTTTAATCCACTAAATATCTTTTTAAAAAATCCCATTATTTATCTCCACTGGCTAAAGCCATTCTTCTTTGGTATTTCGGATCTGGATTCATCGGCGTGTTTAAGAAAGTATCCACCGCGGTCAAAGCCACCGGTTGGTCCATGAACCGCCCACCCAGACACAACACATTGGCATTATTATGTTCACGCGCCAAACGCGCATAATCCACACTATGTACCAAAGCCGCACGAATCCCAACATGATGATTCGCCGCAATGGAAACACCAATTCCCGTCCCGCATACCAAAATACCACGGTTGTCACCATCATTTAAAACACCATACACCACTGGTGTTACAAAACTGGTAAAATCATCTTCGCTATCAAATTGAGTATTTCCGCAATCGACATAAGCCAATCCTTGTTTTTCTAAGTGTGCACGAATCGCTTCTTTCAAAGCAAAACCACCATGGTCACAACCTAAATAAATCATACTTTATGGTATCACGGGGTGCGGATTTCGCAAATCAAAAATCTGATGATAAACACCTTCCAAATCATATAACAGTTTTTCACACACTTGGTCATACATATCTTGACCATAACCATACGGGTCATTGTAATCCCGCAAATCAAAAACATAGTCATATTGCTGCTGCATTTTGGGTAAATATTGACGCGCTACATGCGGTTTTTTCGGTACCGGAATTTCCATATTCTGCAAAGCAATAATTACTTGCGGCATCATGTCCGCACCCACAGCCGCCGCAGTTCCCGCACTGCGCACGATTACCCCGGTCCGACGATGCTTTTTGCAAATGTGTTTAAAAATCACTTCCGCCATTGGACTGCGACAAGTATTCCCTGCACAGACAAATAAAATTTTGGTTTTTGGTTTGGGTGTCTTTGTTGTTTGTGTACTCATTATTCTTCCTCAATTTTGGGTAAAACGGGATACTTGTATTGCCCGAAAACAACCGCAAAAAAATCCCAAACCCACAAAGTCAGCGCAAAAATTCCCAACAAATCCCCAGGGAATAAATAGGTCCGACTTTCAAACATATAACGAATCGCATTGGTTTCAATGTCACCCACCATCGGCGGGAAAATAATTAAATTCACGAAATAAGCAACGGTCAGCAATAACATGATGGCACCGCGCAAATAGCGTTTAGAAAGAAAACAATGGACACCAAAGAAACCAAACAAACTACTCAACACCATTTTCCAATAAGGCATGGATGCCGGTCGTACCTTAGAAAACAACACATCGCGTCCGGGTTTATAAGGAGCCGTCAATTCTGCGTTGTAAATTTGGTCCTTGGTCAATCCACAGTTTTTGCATTTCGCAGTTGCTTTCGGCATTTTGGTTTGACAATACGGACAACGCATCTCCGTCATAAAGAGACCGTCTAACCGTTCGTCCGCTTGCACCCGTTTATTCAAACGTGGGTCGTTCAGGTTCGTTGTCATAAATCTTTCTCCTGCTAAAGTATGACCTAAAATAAGAAAATCCCCAAATCAAAAATGCACCCAGTAACAAAAGCCAACAAACACGGTACCAATCCGCTTCTTCATCGTTCACGCGGTCCGACAAATCATTATCTTGATAGGTTGTACTGGGTTCAATTTCATATTTGATTGCCACCAGCGGTTCACTCATTGTCTCTGTCGCAAAAGCCGCCATACTTAAGACACCATAGCCAAAATAATCATCATGACCGATTGCGCCTTGGTCGCCGTAGGTCGCCGCCGCGGCCAACAAAGCTTTGTGTTGGATTGACATATAGTGTTTGTCTTCCCCCTTCGTATTCCAAACCGTTAACCCAAAATCTTCCGCACTGGTTTTGCTGACATCACCCATTAACATGGCATAACAAGCCGTGACAAACGGGGTCGCCATACTGGTCCCGTCGCTGCGCAAATAAGACACGCCACTTTCATCTTTCCGGACCTGCCAACTGATACCATTGTACTTATATTCATTATATGACCCAAACGCATCGTCATAGCTTTTATCGCTATCCAAAGTATCCAATAAATTCACAATATTCTGACTGCACGCGGACCAAATTGACATACCGGGGGCCGCCAAACTAACGACATCATTGTGGTAAGAGAAATCCGCGAAACCATATCTTGCTTCGGTATTGTCATACGCCGAAACCGACAAAACACCATCACAAGCACCGGGTAAGGCATAATAGGTATTTCGTTTATTTTCATTCCCAACCAAATTACCGGCCGCACTAATGGGCAAAATACCATATTTAATTAAGTGGTCGATGCAATCTTGGTAACCCGTATAATGGACGTTGCCTTCGGTATAGCCATATTTCATCTTGTTAAAATCCGCCATCTGTTGCGTATTATTCACATCAAAACCGCTGGTCCCCAAACTTAAATTTACCGCCACAATGTTTAATTTTGCACGGGCCTTATTGCAAACCAAATTTGAATCTTCATAACCGTCGCTGTTGATTAATTTCGCCGACACGCCTCTTTTCAATGCCACCAAATAACGAATTGCATTTTCCAAAGCAAAACCATCAAGCACTTTATTCGTATAACCGTCCAAAACTTTAATGGGCAAAATTTTAACATTGTTCAAGGTTAAATCTGCCAAGATGCCCGCCACGTGTGTCCCGTGTCCATTAACGTCCTCATCCCATCGATTGGAAAGGAATGACATTGTGGCACCGTGACTGAAATCCATGGCATAATTTTCCAAGATTCGATTTTCGAACACGGGGTGTTCCGGATTCAAACCCGAATCCAGCACCGCAATGACAACATTTTTCAAACCGCGCTGCGCTTGAACTGCGGATAAATAATCGTTATAAACTTTAATTCCTAACGCATCATAGACACTTTGGTCGGCCAATCCTTGATAATTATAATCGTCAAAATAATAGGTTTTCGACGGCGCACTCGCATCTAAAGTTTGCACTGGCAACGCCACAGACTGCACCGCGGTTTGTCCCAAGGACAAGATTACCAACAAGGCAACCAGCAAGAACTTATTTGCAAAATTGCGAAATTTCATATATCTTAATTATATTATGGCAGAACAAGAAAAAAGTAAAGCATTGCAAGCGGCTTTAGCCACCATCGAAAAAATTTATGGTAAAGGCGCAATTATGAAAATGGGCGACGGTCCCGTCGTACGTAATGTCAAAGTCATTTCTACCGGTTGTTTAACCTTGGATCATGCGTTGGGCATTGGCGGAATTCCCCGCGGACGTATCACCGAAATCTATGGACCGGAATCCAGTGGTAAAACTACCGTTTGTTTACATGTGGTAGCCGAAGCACAAAAACTGGGATTAACCTGTGCTTACATCGATGCCGAACAAGCTTTGGACCCCATCTATGCCGAGGCATTGGGTGTCAATGTTAAAGACTTAATTATCAGCCAACCGGACAGCGGCGAACAAGGTTTGGATATCGCGCACAAATTGGTTGAATCTGGTTGTGTTGATTTAATCATTATTGATAGTGTGGCGGCTTTAACCCCACGTGCCGAAATTGATGGCGACATCGGCGATGCCCACATCGGTTTACAAGCCCGCTTAATGAGCCAAGCTTTACGTAAATTAACACCAATTATTAACAAAACCGAAACCGCTTTGGTTTTCATTAACCAATTACGCGAAAAAGTTGGTTTGATGATGCCGGGTCAAAATCCGGAAACAACCCCGGGCGGTAAAGCTTTGAAATTCTACTCATCAATGCGTTTAGATGTCCGCCGTATCGGCAGCGTCAAGCAAGGCGATGAAGTTATTGCGAACAAAACCAAAGTCAAAGTTGTCAAAAACAAATTGGCTTCACCCTTCAAAATTGCGGAATTTGAAATTACTTTTGGCAAAGGAATTTCTAACGAAGGCTGTATCTTAGACTTAGCGATTGCCAACGACATCATTCAAAAAGCAGGCAGCTGGTTCAGCTATCAAGGCGAACGCATTGCCCAAGGTAAAGAAGCAACAAAAGCTTGGTTAGACAGCGACCCGAAAATCAAAGAAGAAATTTTAAACCAAGTCAAAGCTACCTTTACGAACGGCAATACAGCACCAACCGAAGCCAACTAATACTGTTCGGGTAAATCATTAATAATTAATAAGATATCCCCTTTGCTAAGCCATTGGGGATATATTTTTTTTGCGGCTTCGCGATTGGGAACATAAACTACATCGCCCGACCAACCAGCCAAACCCTGCTCAAAATCTTTTCGGTTTAGTTCCCCAACTACAATCACCGCATCAGCAACAGCTTTTAACTGTTGGCAAAAATTAGCGTGTGCCGCCGCAGTATTAGCGCCTTGCTCCACAAAACCCGGTGTCTGCACCACCTTACGTGTTGAATACGGACGAATGGTATTTAAAGCACTTTCCGCACTTATCGGATTTGCATTGTAACTGTCATCAAAAATAATAATACCATTCGGTGCGACAATCCGTTCCAAACGGTGTGGTGTCGGCTGTAAATTTTTTGCCACATGCCGAATATCTTTATCACTCACCCCCAAAGCCCGTGCCAACGCCGCCGCCATTTGAATGTTTTTTTGTTGATGCTGCCCCAGTAATGATGTTTGCCAAATCGGTTGCTCCGCCGCTTTCACCAATGTTAAGTGTGGGTGTTGCAATGCACGACAGTATTCATTGTCGCCGTCCGTCACCGCCACCCCAGCGGCAGGCAAGGCCGCAAACAATTCGGCTTTGGTTTGTGCCACCGTATCAATATTCCCAAAAGTTTCTAAATGGCACGCCCCAATACTTGTAATCATGCCATGCTGTGGTTGCAATAAATTACACAATTCACGGATTTCCCCTGGACGCCGCGCCCCCATTTCCATAATTAAAATTTGCGTATCCGACCGTAAGTTTTCGTTCACTGTCCGCGCAAATCCCAACGGCGTATTGAAGCTAGCTGGACTGGCCACCACGCGGTACTTCGCACTCAGCATTTGTGCCAAAATATTTTTGACCGTTGTTTTCCCGTAACTGCCCGTGATACCAATACGGATTAAATCCGGACGCTTGCCCAAAGCCCGTTGCGCCTTACGGATAAAGTGACGTTGTAACCATTTTTCGTAAGGTTGCATTAACCAATTTGCGGCGGCCACCGTTTGCGCTAAACACAACAACGGCAACCCTAATCCCAAAATACACAACAAAATTGTGACACCGCGTAAGCGTTTGATACGTGCCGTTACCTTCACGCGACCTTGTGTTTTTTTGGGGACCAAATCCCAATAGCCACAACGATCATACCCCGCCAACTGCATCTTATATAAAAGCTCATGCATCCCGTGTAACATCATTCATCCCCCTTTCATGTTTCCGCAAGAAACGCACAATGTCATTGATGAAACGCGTACTGTCTTCCAAATAAGCAAAATGCCCCTTGCCACGATACAAAATTGTTTCCGCCTGTGGTATTAACCGCACCCAACGCCGCATCTGCCGCAACGGAGTGTCTTTATCTTTGGTGCCCCATATCAACAAAGTCGGCGCCGTAATCTGGGCGACTTCGGTTTCCAAATTCCGATGTATGATGTTTTGTAAAGTCCGTTTGCCGTTGGCATCCAACTGCCGATAATCCCGACTGCCGCCCTGTACCGCAAAACCTAAGCGCCGCAACAGCCGATACCACCGCACTTTCCACCAGACACGTAAAGACCGATGCGGCAAACCCGCGCCGCCCGTAATGATAATTTGTGCAAATAACTGTGGCCGACGCGCATTTAATAAGGCAACCAAACGTGCACCGAAAGAATGCGCAATTACCACGCATTGTGTTACTTGCCGTTGTTGTAAATAAGTTTCCAAATCATCGGCATAATTTTCCAAGGTATAAACTTCACGCGGCGGGCAAGGAAAACTGGGCACCAAAACTTGAGTATCCGGGTCCCGCGCAAAATATTGACTGATGGGTGCAAAACTATCCGCATTCCCACCCCACCCATGAAGCAACAAAAAAGTCCGCATAATGTAATATATGAATTACACTACACGGACGACTATTTTGTTCAATTCGAAATTAGTCAACTCTGATGAAACTTGAAGCTAATGATTTTACACTAGTTGGGGAAGAAATACCACGCATATTACCTTGGTTAAAAGTATTTGGTTTAACTTGGTTTAATTTTGGTGATTTAGGATTTACTGGAAGATTCTTTTTGTATTTCAAACGACCAAAAATCAAATCATCCGCAAACTCAATAACTTCCGATGTGTTAATTTCATCGTATACATGAAAACCCTTTGATTTAAAAGCACGGACTACGGCCTGTTTAATTTCATTTGTAAAATTGTTAATAAACTCTTGATTATTCGCACCTTCTAGTTTAAAACTTTCTTCCAAATTTTTATTAATTTGGTCTTTAACAATACTTTCGATTACATCTTGTTCTTCTAAACAAATTTTATTATCATAGTGTCTCATTATTTTTTTTCTCCTTATTTTTGAGATTTTTAATTATGACCAAAAAGGATTTCTGCAAAAGCTTTATCGGCTTTTCGTATTATTTTATGCAACAAAACTTTGCAAGATTATCTTTCGTTTACAACGTCTTTTGATTGTGCTTGTTTATTTTGTTTATGATTTTTTTTCACAGCATTTTGATGAAATGCGTCCTTAACCAAGGTGCGCAATTTTGGTGTGTTTGAACCTTCAAACATCTTTTGAATTTTGTCATCAGCCGCCATCAAATTTTCCATCATTTCTGCATCCAAATCAAAATTAGCCATAATTTTATCTCCTTTTCATATCTTTACATTATCCCATAGCGAACCACTGAAAGTCAAGGGGGGGTAGCCATTTTCTTCATCAATTTTTTTGTTTAAATTGAATATCCTTCGGAATTACCATTCTTCAATTTTTCTTGATGGAATGCTTCACACACATAATCCGCGGTTTGCCCCGATGTCGCATTTAAAACAGATTCCGGCAACTCACCCGCTTCCACGGCCGAAATTAAATCTTCAAACTCCCTTAATAAAACATTTTCTCTTTTATGTATTTTTACAAAACGGTCTTGCCTGAAGGCTCTTTTTTTATTGACACTTTTAAAGTGTTTGTCTTCTTTTACAACATTTGACATGATTTAATTTTTCCTTTTGTTTGTTCTATTTTTGCGACTAACTAAAGACGCGTTTTTTTATAAGATTTCCATTCTATCACGGAACCAAAGAGCTCGTCAACGAAACTCTTATTGTTTCACAATGAACTCACCATTATAAAATGGTTGCAAAGCAAATGGGTCCACGGTCTCGCCTGCATGATATTTTCGCATCGCTTCGTCCACATCTAATCGTTCGGTCAAAGCAATCACCGGAATTTTTTGGGCATAAGCAAACGCCTTGGCTACTGCTAAACCCACACGAATTCCTGTCCATGAACCCGGCCCCGTCACCACAGCCACCGCATCAAATTTGGGTATGTTCAATTCATGAATTAAACGGTTCACATTTTTATCATGCTGCCGTTGTTCGTCACAAGTCTTGGTTACCGTGATGACGCCGTCGACCGCCAAAGCCACAACTAACTGCGTTTGTGTACTATCCAATAACAGTAAATTCACGCTCCCCGTCCTCCTTGACTTGAATGGTAATTTTTATCGCCCCCGGAAAATGTAAATCATTCGGCCATTCAATAAAAACATAATTTCCCGGCACGCACAAATCTGCCAAACCAATCCCTTGCATCACGGCATCAATCGTTTGGTTTTCATTTTCCCACAAGCGATACAAATCCGCATGAAAAATATTTTCCGCGTACTGGTTAATAATGGTAAAAGTCGGACTGGCCGGCATGGCATCAGGACACAAAGCACGCACTACATCACCCACAAAAGTGGTCTTACCCGCACCCATTTCACCATGCAACAACACAATGCCACCGTTACTTTGTTGCAGGCGGTGTGCCAGTTGTTGAGCCAAGGTTTGTGTCTCCTGACGATTCATGTTTTATTGTATCAGATTTTACCGGTGGTGCAAAGCGGCTAATTGCCGCCAAGGTAAAAACCAAACATGCTACTAATATATAATAGACTTGAAACTTGACCACATAACTGGTCAACAGCAAAATGATGCCCGCAAAAACTAACCCCTTAGTCCTTTCACGCGCAAAGGCACGCCGCCACAAATCCCGTAAGACAATGCGCCAATTCCGCCGCGTTTTTTTGGGCGCGTTCCGCCATGCTTGCCAGAACTTGCGCCCTGCCGTTAACTCATAAATAACATTAATCCCGACCGCCAAAAATAACGCCCAAAACAGCTGTCGCAGCAACAAATAAACGACGATAAAAATAAAAAAACCACGCACAAAAATGTTAGTAATGTAAGCAGTTCGGCTCATCAAAATTTATTATTGACAATGCGTTCTGTAAATAGCATAATAACTCAATTTTTAATGCTATTTAGCAAAAAATTTAAACAAAAAGGTAGGGTTTTATGCAGTGGCAAAATTCACAGGAGAAAAAATTATCGAACTAAAAAACGTCGTAAAAATCTACGACAAGGAGAAGGCCGTAGATGACGTTTCCTTATCCATTAAAAAAGGAGATTTCGTGACCATTCTTGGTCCATCGGGTTGTGGTAAGACCACAATCTTGCGTATGTTGGCGGGCTTCGAACAACCAACCGCGGGTGAAATTTATTTGGAAGGCGAAGATGTAACGTCTGTTCCTCCCTATAAACGTAACATCAACACGGTTTTCCAAAAATACGCATTGTTCCCACACTTGAATGTGTTTAACAACATCGCTTACGGGTTAAAATTGAAAACCGTTCCCGATACAACCGCGAAAAAAGGCTATCGTTTACTCAGCCAACAAGAAATCGCGGACAAAGTCAATCGTGCGTTGCGTATGGTTGACTTGGAAGCTTATGGTCACCGTGATATTGACAGTCTTTCCGGCGGTCAACAACAACGTATTGCAATTGCGCGTGCGATTGTTAATGAACCAAAAGTTTTACTGTTGGACGAACCATTATCCGCACTGGATTTGAAAATGCGTAAAGAAATGCAAATCGAATTACGCCGTTTACACAAAGAATTGGGCATCACTTTCATTTTCGTTACTTGACCAAGAAGAAGCGATGACCATGAGCGACACCATTGTTGTCATGCGCGACGGACAAATCCAACAAGTTGGTACGCCAAGAAAAATTTATGACGAACCACAAAATGCATTTACCGCCGACTTTATCGGAGAAAGTAACATTATTTCGGGCAAAATGATTAAAGATAAGTTGGTTGAATTCTTTGGCCACCAATTCCCTTGCATGGATAAAGGCTTTGAACCAAACGAACCAGTTGATATTTTGGTACGTCCTGAAGATATTAAAATTAACCCACGCGAGCCACAATTTGAAGGTACCGTGATGAACGTTGTTTTCAAAGGTACTTTCTATGATATCACTGTTGTTTTAGATAACTATGAATTATCCGTAAAAAATACGAAAGCTTTCGAAGTTGGCGAAAAAATTATGATGAGTATTGCACCCGATGGCATTCATGTTATGCCGAAAGATTGCATTACCAATGAATACAAAACCGAAATCACCGGTGAAAATACCATTTCTATCGGCGACACCGATTTCGAATTTATTCCAAACGCAGGCGAAACCTTTAATAAAGGCGACCGCGTAATTGCAACCATCGACTTTGATAAAATCGAATTAACCGATAACGAAGATGAAGGACAAATCAGCGGTAACATTACCGACATGATTTATAAGGGCAAATACTACCAAGTTAAAATTTGGTTAGATAATGATACAGCGTTAATCGTGGATACGCCGTACGACTGGAACACCGATGACCGTGTTGGTCTAGTAATTAAAAAAGAAGACATTAAGGTGCGCCACGATGAAAAAAATTAATTTCAATTCACGCAGTCTTTTTGCCCTACCTTATTTAATTTATATGTTCATTTTTGTGGTCGTTCCATTGTTTATGTTGTTCGGCTACGCATTCTTTGGTGAAGGCAGTTTCTCTTTCGCCGAAGTTTCCGCGTTCTTCACCGACAGCAGCCAATGGGCCACGATCGGCCGCAGTTTACGTATCGCTTTAACCGCTTCCTTGGTTTGTATCTTAATCGGTTATCCTTTGGCGTACACCATTTCCAAAATTCGTTCCAAAACCGCACAATACATGGTTTTAATGGCTTTGGTTGCTCCTATGTGGATTAACGGTTTGTTACGCACCATTGCTTTAAAAAACTTGGCTTCCTTGGTTGGTATTCCTGCCGGTGAAACCTTGTTAACCTTGGGTTTAATCATTGACTACTTACCTTTCATGTTAATGCCCATTTATTTGGTCATTACCGGTATTCCCCACTCTTATTTAGAAGTTAGTGCGGATTTGGGCGCTTCACCGATGACAACTTTCTTCAAAGTCGTTCTACCTTTGTCCATGTCTGGTATCATTAGCGGTTTCTTAATGGTCTTCACTCCAGCTGTTTCTACTTACTATATGAGTGAATACTTGGGCAACCAAAGTACATTCATGATTGGCGAACAATTAAACATCATGTTCACCAAAGACAATAAATCGGGTGCCGCTGTGATTGCCTTGGTTTTATTGGCTTTGGTCGGCTTGTCCGTTTTCATTGCGAACCGTCTGTCACGCATCGGCAACAACAAAAAAGAAGGAGGTCTTGTGTAAGCTATGGGAATGACATTGATTTTAGCCGTCATGGCAATCGTTTATTTACCGATTCTGTTACTAGTTTTCTTGTCGTTCAGTGACGGCTTGGAATTTTACGTACAATTATTTACCACCTCGGAATATATGAGCGCGGTTGGTAATACTTTGTTAATCGCCGTGGTTGCTTCTTTAATCGCAACCATCATTGCATCGATGGCAGCCACCGGCATCGTCTACTTGGGTAAACGCACCCGCGCTGTTACTATGGCAGTTAACCAATTACCAGTTATCAACGCCGATATCGTTACTTCATTTAGTTTGGTATTATTGTTTGTTGGACTAGGTTTAGCCAACTTCGGTTTGTTAAAGTTATTATTGGCACACATCTTAATTGCTTTACCATTCTGCTTGTTAACAATTTTACCCAAAATGCGTCAGCTTGATGCGAACTTGATTGACGCGGCTTTGGACTTGGGCGCTTCCCCGTTTAAAGCTTTCACCAGCGTCATCGTGCCACAATTAGTCCCAGCCATGGTACAAGCTTTCTTGTTAGGCTTTACCTTGTCCTTGGACGATTTCGTGATTACCCAATACAACAACAGCGGTGTCCCAACCATTTCAACCGTTATTTACGGAGCAATCAGCCGTCGCGATATCCCCGACGCGTTCAAAGCCTTAACCACAATTATCTTTGTTGTGATTTTATTGGTCTTGGTTGTGATGAACTTCAATGCCGCTCGCGTCCGCAAAGGCATAAAATTAAATAAAAAAGTTGTCGCCGGCATTTTAGCGGGCATCCTATTATTAACCGGTGCCGGAGTTGTTCCGGTCATTGCTTCCAACTTAACTTCACGCGACATGGTCTTGAAAGTTTACAACTGGGAAGATTACATTGAAACCGAATTATTGGACGAATTTACCGAATCCTACCGCGCCGAACTTGCGGCACAAGGTGTCAAAAATGCCGACAAATTCCGTATTGAATACCACACTTTTGCCGATAACGAAGAATTGTACAGCAAAATCAACACGCAACGCGCCGATTACGATTTAATTTTCCCATCCGAATATATGGTCGAAAAAATGGCACAAGACGGTTTGTTGCAAACCATTGATATGACCCGCGTTGCCGACAACCTTGACGCAGCCATTATGGACCGTACCAAACCATTTACGACCGTTTATGACGCAAACAACAACCCTGTTGCCGAACAAGCTTGGGCAATTCCTTACATGATTGGTACTTTGGGAATCATGTACGATACCCGCGTCATTGAATACTTGGAAGACACCACAGGAATTTCTGTTGAAGAGTTCGAAGAAAAATTAACTCAATACGGATTCGGCGTTTTGTTTGGCGAAGGCGAAACTGACGCGTTTAAAGGCCGTATCACCATGAAAAAATCCGCACGTGACTCGATTGCCATTGCCATGATTTACAGCGCTCAAAAAGAAAATAATGACACCGGATTAATTGATGATGCTGTTTATATGAACGATGACCAATTTGACGATGCTGGAAACTATGATAACAGTTTATTGCAAGACATCATCAACATGACCGGCGACTACAGCATTGATGACGCGCGCAAAGTACTGTTAGAACAAATTACCACGATGAATCCGACCTACGAAAACGATAACGGTAAAAAATCTTTCGTAGACCCCAACAATAATGATTTTGCGTATGGTTTGTTCTGGAGCTGCGATGCCGGCCTAGCAATGTACGAATTAATGGAAGAAAACGAAGATGACGAAGAATATGTTAATCCATTACGTTATTACGCACCAAATGGCACCAACTTGTGGACGGATAATTTTGCCATTCCAACTTACGCCAAAAACCTTGATGCCGCTTATGCGTTCATTAATTTCTTACTTGACCACGAAAATGCAGCACGTAACATCGACTACGTCGGCAGCCAAATGGTTGCGACCGGTGATGCTATCGATGCTATGACCGGTTGGGATTATGCCTATGACGAAGACGGCAATCCTGTTTTCGACGAAGAAACTGGTGAGCCTGTAATTGAATACGGCGATTATTACGTTCCCGAAGATTTGGATAACAGTCTCTGCGATAACGAAGAAGGCATCTTCAACCCCGACATTAACTACGCCTGCACCGTTTTCCCGAACCAAGATAACCTTACCTATGCCGCAGTCATGAAGAACTTCGACAAAGCAAAAGAAAAAGCGGTTACCAGTTTGATGGTTGAAGTCCAAAACAAAGCCGCACAATTGTCCGAAGACGAAGTCGGCAGCATCAATTTATTCTTGATTGTACTTTTGGTACTTGCGGTCGCAGCCTTCATTTGGTGGCTGGTTTACGCCTTAACCCACCGCCGCCCACGATTGACTCCGGCGACACCGGTGCTACCCAAAACCGAATAAAAAAAGACGCACCAAGCACGGTGCGTTTTTTTCATGTAATTATTTATTCTGTGTCGGTTGCTCTCTGTTCCAACGGCTTTCATCTTTGTCTTTTTTGGGTGTGGGCCTGCCGTCATTAGTTTCAGGTTGATGTGTCTCCCAAAATTCTGGGTCTCTTCTTCGTTCCGGAACATAATAGATATCATTGGATTCCGGTTGATGCGTATTCCAATAACTCAATGCTTCTTCGTCTATGGCTGCCGCTTCGGGACCATTTGTTGCCGGTTGGTGACCGTCCCAATAGCGCAACTTTTCTTCATCAATTTCTTCGATTTCCCATCCATTTGATTTCGGTTGATGCGTATCCCAATATTTTTGTCTTTCTCTTTTATTCCTGATCGAACTTTTTGCTTTTGCAATCATAACTTTGTATTGACCAATATTTTCTTTTACCTCACGGCTGATGCGCTTATACTCTGCCTCCGACATTTTCATGCTAGAGCTTGCATAATTCAATCGATCAATGGCCCTTTGGTTATCATGATAATAATTATAATCACGCGCCGTCGACCATTTTTGATAAATGTCTTCCAAGAATTGATTAATTTCTGCCAATTTATGCGGCGCAACGCATTGCAATTTCGTTTTCGTTTCCGGTTCAAGGTAGCGCTTTACATGAAAGTTATTTTCGAAAGTAATTCTGCGCACTTGATCGCGCCATAAATCCGCATTTTTTTCGATCGCCCGTTGAAACGCGTTAACACCGAAAGAAAGGAATCGCATCGCTTTCTCTACTTTATAACGGAAAATTTTATCATAATCCACATTTTTGCGGTAAATTTCTTTTTTGTAACCGGTTACCGCGAAATCATCTTTGTTGCCGTCACGTAAAATCTTAATGTACGCCTTCACAACGTTTTCCACGTATTTTGCGCGTTCATTTTTAAAATTAACCGATTGATTAATGTAAGCCTCAATCTTTTTTGGTGAAAAATATTTCAGCACTGGCTTGGATGCATCATTCTCAGTCCTCGTGGATAATTCTGCCGTCCTGATGCGGTCCAAACGCATATAAACAAACTTGGCTAACCAATCATCTTCGCGGATGTGAAAGAGTAAATGCCGCTCATCTATTTGATTCACAGTATCTTTGTCAAAACGTCCTAACTGACTTAATTCTCGCAAAATAAAATTTTCATCTTGGAAAATAAGCGACAAATAACTGTCTAAAATTTTTTCGTCCTCTTTACTGAGTAGCAAGTTTTCTTGCGCAAATTGACCTGCCTTTATTTGATTTAATTTTGCCATGGCTTAATCATAGCAATACGAAGCACGCAAGTCAATACGCCACCCAAAAAAAATGATTAATTTTTGCTAAGATCTGTATTTTCTTTTGCATCTAAAACTTTGTTCATTAAATTTTTGTACTTAGCACAATATTGCTGAAAAGCTTCGTTCGTTTTCTTTAACAAAAATACGGATTGGCTTTTCGAAATTTTCATGTTTTGATTCGCCATGCCTGCCTTATCGATCACCGGTTTATAAGCTTGATAATATTGATAATCATTTAATTTTTTCCAAAGTACATTGAATTTATTAATCGAGTCATCAAACCCACACCACTCTTGATACAAGTTCGGGAAGATAAAATTTCGATTATTCTCAATCGCAGGAAGATGAATATATTTATTCGCAAAAGTATGGTTTTGCATGCGTGAATACCACAGGTTACGTTTTTTTTCAATTTCTAAATCGATCACATTTTCTGGTAAACCCAAGAAGCGCATGGCCTCCATAATTCGATTACGGAACACATTCAGACAATTTTTATGCTTGATAATTGCTTGCTTTTCTTCGGCAACAGTATAAAAATCATCACTCGTATTATTACGCAACAATAAGATATAAGCCTTAACTAAATCTTGTTCATAAACATTGCGCTTATTTACAAATTCAGTCGATGTTTTCATATAACGAATCGCATCCGCCCTTGTTACATCTCCTAACATTTTGTACGCGGATTTTTTACCGTCCAAACTTAATTTGGTTTGTAAATCTTTCACTAATTTAACGATATAGTTAGCTAACCATGCTTCATGGCGCGTATGAAACGGCAAATATTTTGCGGTATACTTTTGAGTTTTGTTTTTATCCGTACTCTTAATTTTATTTAAATCTTCGACAGGAAAAATTTCGGGCAATAATTCGTCCAATTTTTTTTCTAAAGTTTTATGCATAAAATGTTCTTGCAAAAAGCTTTCCGTTTTTAAATTTTTCAATTTCATAATTAATTATATCTTTATCAAATGACCCATGTCAATATACGACGAAAAACTTATCTTCTTTCGTAACTATTGTTGCGCATGCGATCCGCCATTTGTGTTAAATACTGTCCGGCATTATATAACTTACATTCAAAAGTAAATCTTAAAGATTCTACCTCTTCTTCCAGCTTTGCCGCCTTATCGTCTGTAATTAACATATTTGGCGTGGCCAATCCCAATTGGTCAATTGCTGTCCCATATTGTTGATAATAATTATAATCCGCCAATTGCGACCATTTATCGTAGAGTTTCTCCGCCATGTTGGTTAACCTAGCCCATTTATCGGGCGCATATTTTGCCATTAAACCTTTGCTGCCAACTAAGTTTTTCATGTCATACGCACGGAAGTTGTTGGCAAACGTTTTCTCACGAGCATTTTGGCGCCACAAACACGCGTTTAACTCAATTCCCAAATCAATACTGAATTTATCTAAACCCAGCTGCAACATTGCCCCCACAATCCGGTCCCTTAACAAGCGTTCGTACTGCGGATGCTGTAAATCTGCAACTTTTACCAAATTCTTGGCAAAGAAGTCATCTTGCGTGGAATTTTGTGTGATTTGGATATAAGCGCCAACTAAGTTTTGTTTATAACGTGAACATAAAGCTTCAAACTTTGGCGAATTTGCCACATATGAACGAATATAGCTAAAAGGTACTTTTTTTATCAAACCGATTTGTTCACTTGGACTCATCCGCGCCGATCTTAACCTTACTAAATTGTTATACGAAAGTTCTAAATATTTTGCCAACCAGTTTTCATCAGTCGTATGATAAAGTAAAAAACCTTTATGATATGACATGGAACACATCCGATCTTTGAGTTTTATGTTTTTCATGTTTTCCAAAATGTAGTCTTCACTTGGGAAAATGGTTCTAAGGCAATCATCTAGTAATTTATTGATTGTTAAATGTGTTTGGGGAAATTGGTTTTCTGACGTATGGCTCAATTTCATAGCGGCAGTGTATATGAGCTATATTTTTTTGTCAAACAAACTCATTTGCCATTGGTTTTATTATTTTCATCAACAATATTTTTGCTCTCGTTGAGTAGTTCATAATACTCACAACTGATTTGATTTAATTCGTAACGCAAACGGAAAACCTGTTCATCGTTTAACTCCATGGCCGGTGTGAGTGTCCCCGCCTGGCGCACAACAGCATTATGTTTCTTTTTGTACTTGATTTCACGATCTGACATCCATAAATTCATATAACCGAATTCTTTGTTAACAAATTTATCCCAAGCCATGCGGTCCTTCTGACATAACACAATACGCTTATCATCATCCATCGCATTCACAGTTCCATGAATACGATTGATAAATGTTTGTCGCATAACACGATTACGCCATAAAGGTGCGTTTTCTTCCATCCGTAAGTTAACGATGGAGCGGTTAATGCCCAAATTGCTAATCGCTCTTACCACTTTTTCACGGAAAATTTTATCAAAGTCGATGTTCTTCTTGTAAAAATTTTTGTCATCTGCTTTTAAGTAATAATCGTTGCAAGTATCATCCAACCAATTCGTAATATAGGCACCCACTAAATCGCGTTCGTATTGGTTACGCCTTGCGTCAAAGTTAGCAGAAGTTTGCACATAATGTTTTACTGTATTAAAAGGAATACCCCTTAAACCGGCTAAACGTGCATTATTGCGTGCTTTATCCAAAATAAAATTAGCTAACCATTCTTCATCGCGTGTATGAAACGGCAAAAGAATCGCGTTATAGACAAAACGATACTTACGATCTTCATATATCAAACTACGCAGATTTTGCACAACAAAACTCTTGGATGGGAAAAAGTCCCCAAAATGTTTATCCATTTCGGCAAAATATTTTTTTTCGTTTAACTTAAAACTTAACTTTTTAAATTGTTTAATTAACTTCTGTTTTAAATGCATCATGTATTATAGGCAATTAAACTTGCGAAGTCAATATCTTAAGGAAATTAGCAACGCTCCTTGGTAGCATGTTTATTTTTGCCATAACCACAGACTTTTTCCAACGCTTGAAATTTGAAAAACAAAGCCTTGGCTTCTTTTTTAGTCATTTTCATATTGGGCGTTGCCGTACCTAATTTATCAATAGTTTTTTTGTGCGTATGGTAATATTCGTACTCCCGCAAAGCCTTCCAATAATTATATAACGCTTTCTGATGCTCCGATAATTTATGTTGCGGTAAAAGTCGCCAAGCACGTTCCGTGTAATAAGAAATTTCGCCTAAATCTTTATCAATAACTCTTTCATTCACAGGATAATCACCATGGCGCACATAATCCGCCATACCGCAGTCCGGATAACGATTTAAAAATGCCACTGTCATTGCTTCATCGCGCCACAAGGGTGCGTTCTTCTCTAAAGACAATTCAATGCTTTTTTCATGCACGCCCAAGGTTTTCATTGCTTCCGTCACTTCATTACGAATAATTTTATCGTAGTTAACACTATTGCGTAATAAATATTTATACTTCGCTTCCGTATAAAAATCATCGTTGCGATAATCTTTGTATTCATCAAGATAGCAACGCACAAGGTTTTCTTCATATTGCCTACGCGCCGCATCAAATTTGGGCGAAGAATCAATATACTCGCGAATGGTGTCATACGTTAAATTTTGTGCCTTAAACTTGCTCCCCACATAAACTTCCAACCAATCGTGATCACGTGTAGAAGCCGGTAAAAAATCGTCCGCCACAATACGGCTCCCATTTAAGATGGCCTGTGCAATATCTTTATTTTGCAAAGCTTTCACACTTTGTGCCACGATATCAAGCGCTGGGAAAATGTCAGGTAAATGGCAATCCAAAAATCGAACGCCATACATGTGTCCCACAAAACGATTTATCATCAGTTTTTTTAATTTCATCGCTCAGTGTACCTTACAAACTTATCGCCGTCAAATCCCCTTTTCTTGTCCATCCAAAAGATCTTCCGGAGTGAACAATTCGGGCTGGATATTCGATTTTTGATACACATTCAAATACATAAAATATTCACGTTCCAAAGCGGCAACTTCGGATTTTAATTTTTCAACTTCTTCCGGCTTCAGTAACATATTTGGTGTAAACACTTCTATTTTCTTTAATACATAAGCATGCTCTCTGCCATATTCATATTCCCGCAAAACAATCCATTTTTTAAACAATCGATCTTCAATTTTATTTAATTGCTCGATTTCTGGCGTAAGCTTAGTTGGCAAAGACATAGCCTCCGGCCTTTTCTTTGTATAATTATTGGTAAAAGTATGCACCTGTGCATATATACGCCATTTATCAGCATTGTCCTCCATAAATTTCGCAACTTGCAAATCAGAGCAAACTTGCAAATCACGGCAAAGGCCAACCATATGTTGATAAAAAATTTTATCGTAATTTACACTCTTAAACTCACGTTCCGTAAATTTACCGAAAAAAGTTGAATCGGGGTACGATCTCAAACAAAAATCTAAACATGTCTTTAAAACTTCATTTGCATATTCGTCACGTTTTTTGCGAAAACTTGATGACATACTAAAAAATTTACATACTGCTTTTTTATCTAAATCTCTACCAATACCCTTACACAAAAAATCCAAACGCTGCTTAATATACCGATACATCCATTCATAATCGTGCATATAAAAGGTAAAATCTTGCACACGGCATCGATTATATGTTTGCTTAAGTTCCTGTCGATAAGCTTTCATATCTTCAATGTCATGCACATAATGTTTAATATCACTTAACGGTGGAAACAATATATCCAAGTTTGTATCCAAAATAATAAAAGCATCTAGCTCTTTTTTGGTTAAAGCCAATTGTGCATATTTCGCACGTAAATATCCCACAATATCGGGAATTTGTTCCATATTATATTATAAAACTCCTGAAACAAGGAAGTCAATATTAATCACAAAAACCATGTAATGATTTAATATTTTGTTGATTCAAGATCGTTCATTTCCAAGCGACGACTCCACGTGTCGATTGCACGTTTATTTTCCCAAGCTTCAACAACTCTGCGCATTTTGTTTGCAGCTTTTCCACTCATCTTCATCGCTTCGGTTTGGCTGCCGTATTTCTTCACCGCTGCTTTATGGTCTTTAAAATATTCAAGTTCGCGCAACGCTAACCATTGATGCGCGTATTCGATTTCACTTTTGTCCGCGGTATCATAATTAAATTCTTTATCAAAATTTTTGCGGAAGTTATTTTGGAAAGCCAACTTCATGGCTTCTTCACGCCAAAATCCAGCCAAACCTTCAATCCCGGCTTCAACTGCTTCCGGCTTTACATTTAATAATTGCATTGCAACACTTACTTTATTGCGGAATTCTTTGTCAAAATTGGGTGAAAAAGACAAAGCCCATTTTTTTTCTTGTTTGCATGAAAAGTCATCACCCCAATCATTACTGGTCCAATTTTGGATGTAAGCTTTCACAATGTTTTGTTCAAACTCGCTGCGCTTTGCTTTAAACTTAGGTGAGATTTCTACATATTTTTTGATACTTGCCATAGTGGAGTTATCCGCTTCCTTGCTTGCGTCAACTTGATAAAAGCTTTTCGCTAAGTTATCCATCACATAAAATTGGAAATAACCCGCCAACCATTGCTCATTTTGTGTCAGCAAGAACAAATTGTCCATGTTATAGTCTTTGTTTTTTTCTACACGCAATTTGAAAATTTTTCGAATGTCGTTATCACAAAAAGTTTTCAAATATTCTTGAACAGTATTCATCTTGGGGAAGAAATCTTCTGCAAGTGTATCCAACATTTTAAAATCCGCTTTTTCCGCGCGGGTTAATCCCATTTTGTAAAAGTTTTCCGATAATTTAGTTAATTTTTTCATAATCTATTTCTATTCTCCTTTCTTATATAAATCAGTTTTTTTAAATTAAATTTTTTTCACAATCATTCATTACTTGTTCAAAGTCCATCACTTCGCGGCGCGTCTTGTCAATTTCCGCTTTTGGCATTTTCATTGCTAAGTTCATTTTTCCATATTTTTTGACAGAATCCTTGTGTTGATTAAAATATTCATTATAACGAATCATCATCCACTTGTGTTCGTAGTTTTTTAAATCGGAATCTTGGTTTTCAAAATCGTATTCCTTACCAAAGGTTTTTTGATAATGATTTTTAAAAGATAACTTCATCGCCGTGTCACGCCAATAATGAGCATAATATTCAAGCGCAGCCTCGATGTTTTCATTCGGGATATTCATAAACTGCATCGCGGAAACAACATTGAAACGGAACATCCAATCAAAATTCGGGGATTGGAGTAATTCTTTTTTATATTGCCCCTTACAGAAAAAATCATCGTCACGAATGCGTGTTACCCAATTACTGATATAACAACGCACGACGTCTTTTTCAAAAAAATCGCGTTTAGCTTTGTACTTTGGCGCGTACTTAACATATTTTTTCACAACTTCTAACGGAATGTTTTTTGTTTTCTCCCCTTCAATCATTTTAAATTTTCCGTCCGCAAAGCATTGATTATTTTCATAATAATTTTTGAAATATTCCGCCATCCAAGCATCGTCTTGCGAGCGGAAAAACATGTTAAAGATATTAAAACCATCATCTTTCTTCAAACGAATATTGATCAGGTTTTCCATGTTTGTATTTCCTAAATTTTCCAACCGTGTTAAAATCGCAACCGTGCGCGGGAAAAATCCTTCAACATACAAGTCAAGTTTTTTAAAATCTTCCTTTTCTGCTTGCGTTAATTTCACCTTGGAAAAACGCCCCAATAAGTTAGTTAATTTTTTCATAGTCCATATTATAAAATAAGAGGTTCCCAAAAATCAAGCCCCCCGGGAATAAAAAAAGAAAAAAAACAACCGCTTAGGTGCACCCGTTTGAAACTAGTGGAATAATTGAAAAAAATTCTATGATAGTTACTAACTCTTAAAGCCTGCGGAAAACGAACTCGAATTTAATTCGGGTTCTTTTTATTTTATATCTTTGAAAAAGTATCCATTGTGTGTCATAATGTTTGGTAGGAAAAACTATGGAACAAATTTTAACCGATGAAACGAAAATCAAAAAAGAATTGAAAAGATACTGCGACGAAGTCAATAAGTATTATAAAGCTGGGAACATTGAAAGTTCGTATAACAAACCAGTGATTGATTTAATTCAGTCGTTTGGTTGCACGGCTCACGATTTCTCTGGCGCTAGAACTGGAAACACCGGTGAGAATGTGGACATTAAACTTTGGCACCTTGAAGAAGATATTAACAAAGTTCCGCCATTTGGGGCAATTGAAGTCAAGAAAGTCGGTGGCGAAGATGAACGAGCAAAGAAACAAATTTTGGTTGAAGCTGAAATTTTTGGCAATGTAATCTTAACCGATAACCAAGTTTGGAAATTCTATCATAAAGACAAAATGTATAACGGATTTGTCTTGTAAAAAAAGAATGCTAAAAACGAATTTGAAATTGACGAAACCAAAGTTGATTTATTTATTTCGACAATTAAAGACTTTATCTTGAAGACACCAACCAACATTAGAAGTTCAAATCAGTTGGCATACTATATGGCGGAATACGCCCGCACAATTAAAACTATCGTGTTTAATATTCTGCAATCAGGTAGTGATAAAATTTCAATGTATAATGAACTCTATGCTTTGTTTGCTAAACTACAACAAGAGTTAATGCCAGATTTAACGATTGCGCAATTCGCTGATATGTATGCCCAAACTATCGTGTATGGTTTGTTTATTGCTAGGTATAACGACAGAACATTGAATAATTTTACCCGTGGTGAAGCAATCGAAAACTTATCTAAAGAAAGTCATTTATTAAAACAATTTTTCCAACACGTGGCAACTTCAAACAACTTGCACCCAACATTGAATGATTCACTCGATAAGTTATGTAATTTGTTTGCCTTGACCAATTTGCAACAATTACTTAATCAATACGAAAAGAAAGATGCGATTGTGCATTTCTACGAAGACTTTTTGAATTTTTATGATTTGGCACAAAGAAAAAATTTCGGTGCTTATTATACCCCAGTTCAAGTTGTCGATTATATTATTTCAATGGTTGATGATGTCTTGGTTAAAGAATTTAATATCGCTGGTGGTTTATCCAATAACGATACAATTTCAATCAATGTTAAAAGCAACCCATACCAAAACAAAAAGAAAGAATGGAAAGACGAGAAAGTTATCGATGTCCCTAAGGTTGCTATTTTGGACCCGTCTTGTGGAACGGGAACTTTTGGTGCCGAAATTATTAAATTTATTAAAGACAAATATTTTTCAAATGGTAATGAAATCTTTTACAAAGAATGGCTACAAAAAGAAAATGGCTTAATGTCCCGCTTGATTAGTTTTGAAATCATGATGACAAGTTATGTCATTGCCCACTTGAAAATCCGTCGTGTTATTACTGAAACTTTGGGCGATGAAACATTAGATAAAGATTTGCCGTCCAATATCTTTTTAACCAATACTTTGGCTGAACCTAAATCGGTATTAGAAACAAATGCTCAAACTTCTTTTTTTGATTTCTCTGGCGCAATCACAGATGAAGCCGAAAACGCAGACAAGTGGAAAGCGCGCCGACCAATTCAAGTTATTATTGGTAACCCACCTTACTTGTATTCTTCAAAAAATTATTTTGATATTTCAAATTACTATTTTGAAACTGATGGACAAACGAAACTTAATGAGCGTAACCCAAAAGGGTTAAATGATGATTATGTTAAATTTGTTAATTTTGCTGAAAAGCATATCCAAAAAGACGGTAAAGGGGTTTTAGGTTTTATTACAAATAATGGCTATTTAGATAACCCAACTTTCAGGGGAATGCGTGCAAGTTTATTAAGAACTTTTGATAAAATTTATATACTGAATTTACACGGAAACTCACTTAAACAAGAAGTTGCTCCCGATGGTTCAAAAGATGAAAACATTTTTGATATTCGTGTTGGCGTTGCTGTTATTGTTGGCGTAAAAACAAGTAATAATTCAAATTGGGGTAGTATCTACTATACTGATTTATTTGGAACAAGAAAACATAAATTTGAAATGCTTGAACAAAATAAATTTGCGTTTGAAAAAATAGATATAGATAGAAAAACTGCTTTATTTATACCACAAGTTATGGAAGGTAAAAATCAATATGATAGTGGAATTGCATTGAATGAATTATTTAATTCAGTAACAACTGGCGTTGATACAGGTAACGATGACGCAACAACCGCAGATAGTCAAAATAAAATACAAGAGAATATACAACAAATTCAACTAG
This sequence comes from Clostridia bacterium, assembly GCA_045538225.1. Lineage (GTDB taxonomy): Bacteria > Bacillota > Clostridia > Christensenellales > UBA1242 > RGIG8050. The sequence continues at coordinate 26,696 of JAZSQY010000097.1, forward strand.
CGACTAGTGAAGAAGAAGTAGTAAAAGTTATTGGTAAATTAAGTTATGGACAATCATTTAATAGATTAAAAGATGATGTAGATAGCGAAAGTGGAAAAATAGTAAAATACGCTTATAGACCTTTTGATGATAAATGGACTTATTATTCTGGAATGTCAAGTGGTTGGCTTTCAAGACCTCGTGAAAGTAAAATTATGAACAGTCTAGTGAATAATAATTATGCTATTGCATTTCAAAAACAATGCAATAGTGATTGGAAAGAAGTCTTTATTGCAAAAGACATTCCTGATTCTCATTTGATTGGTGGCAAAACATATATTGCACCTTTATATATTTACGATGATGGAATTATTCAGCAAAACGTAAATTTTAACAATGATAATTTCGCAAAATTAGTTGCTAATTTAAGTGTGAAACCAAGTGCCGAGCAAGTATTTGATTATTGTTATGGTATTCTTAATGATTTGAATTATAGAAAAAAATATAATGAATTTCTAAAAAGAGATTGCCCAAAAATCCCAATTATTGAAAATCAAGTTATGTTTGAAAAGTATGTTTGCGCTGGTGAAAAGTTGCGTAAATTACATTTGATGGAAACTGTTACGCAAAAAGAATTAAACATTGAAACTGAAAATAAAAATTTAGTAATAGAACAAGTTAAATACGCTGACGGTAAAGTTCGAATAAATAAAAATACTTCTATTAGTGGTTTAACAGACGAAATATGGAATTTCTATATAGGCGGTTATCAAGTCTTGGATAAGTGGCTGAAATCTCATAAAGGCGAAACTTTGGATATGGATAAATTTACTCACATTAAAAAAATTGCAGGCATCATTGAAGAAACAATCAAAATTCAAAAACAGTTGTGAGGAATTTGAAATGGAAAGTTGTAAAATATCTGTTGAAAACAATAATAAAATTTATATAGGTAAATATGAAATAAAAGATAATATTCTTACTGTTTCTATTGAAAACTATCCCTACAGTTTTGATGATTTCGGTAAAATAGAATATAAGGCAATAACTATAAAAGATTTTGATAAAAGAGTTTTTATATATTCACCTAAATTTTATAGCGTAGGAGTAAAAATTGATTCAATCGATTATGTAAAGTTTAAAACTGACTTTTATTTTGAATCCGATGACTTTAAAAATATAGACGAATTAAATAAAGATATCAAAGTCAAGGCAATTAAATTTGGTCATCCGCTGTTAAAAGAATTTTTTAATAATGAAAGTTTAAGTTTAATTCGAACTGACGAATATTATCAATACACACTAAAAACCAAAGGCTGTAAAAAAGAAATCAATATTAATAAAAACAATATATCCAAATTGATTTTTAATAGTAATTGTTATTTCAACTGTAAAGGCTATGGTGAAAAAATAGAGATAGAAACTAAAAACTTTATTACACTGTGTTTGATA
>JAZSQY010000081.1:0-15345 GCA_045538225.1 Clostridia bacterium
AATCAAAAAATTATATGATTACTTTAAAGCCAAAGGTGCCGACGTTCACGTGGTATCTTTTCCTGATTATGACAGCCCAAGCTCGGGGCCGATCAAGTTATATTTATCCGGTGAATTTGGTGATGACCCGAATGTGTTAGATGCTTACCAAGCCAGCACTTTGTATGCGGCCGACCGTATCTGCAAAATGACAAAATTATTACGTGAATTAAAACCTGATTCGGTTATTTTATTTGACCGTTATGTACAATCCAACATGCTTCACCAAGCAGGCAAGATTCAAGGACGTAAAGAACGTGAAACCTTTATTCGCTGGGTCGATGATTTCGAGTTTAATATTTTAAAACTCCCCCGCACTGACAAAGTTATTTTCATCGATTTACCGGCAAACAAAGCAATGGAATTAATTGAGAAACGTGGACAATTGAAAATCGGCGAAGAATTTGACAAAGATATTCACGAAGCGAATATGAATCATTTAATCAATGCCTACAATGCTGGCGTTGAAGCCAGTGAAGTTTTCGGCTGGTCAAAAATCCAATGCTTAAACGAATTTGATGAAATTCTCACCCCTGACGAAATCCACGAAAAAATCAAAAAGGCTTTGGAACTTGAATGAATTATTTAATTGTTACTAATGACCCAGTAAGCACCGAAAAAGCAGTTTTAGAACATGCCAAGTCATATAACCCAAGCGACGTTTTTTGGGTCAAAAAGGCCGACGACAAAAAAGAAATAACGGTCGATGTCATTAATAACATGATTGATCAGTTTAATTTGGCATCGGTTTCCGGGAAAAAATTATTTATCGTATTCCAAGCGGAATTAATGAACAGTAACGCTCAAAACAAATTATTGAAAACAATCGAAGAGGCAAACGACACAACAGTGCTTTTCTTATGTCAAAACTTAGAACGTATTTTATCAACAATTCGCAGTCGTTGTATCGTTTATTATCATGTTACTCAAGACAATCAGACGTTAAAACAAATGGCCGCAAATAATCCAGACTATACAGCAATCACCAGTGCAGCACGACAATTAATAACCGCAACCAGAATTGAAACTGCAATGAACTATTTACCTATTTTGGCGAAACCAGAAAATTTAGTACTTGCCCTAGATGCGCTTAATCGCGAACTCTCTACAATCGAATTACCATCTAATAAAAAACTTGCCGTCTACCATGCTTTAGCAAAAATTCAAAGAAACATAGCATCGAACTGTAATGCTACAAATGCTTTTGATTTACTCTTGATTGCACTTTTTTAATAGAAACAATTTTCCAAAAATTCAATCTGCCCGTCCGTTATTTCAATGACATCAAACGATACGAGACATTCATTCTCTAAATCATTTTGCAACAAATAATTTTGCGCCGATTGGCGAATATGGCGTTGTTTGTTAGCATTGACAGCATATCGTCCTGGAATCAAATCACGAGAACGATTTTTTACTTCAATAAAATGCAAGGTATTACCATGCCGCGCAATGATATCAATTTCGCCGAAGCGGCACCGGTAATTGCGTTTTACAATTTTAAAATTTTGTTTATGGCAAAAGCGACTGGCAACATCTTCGCCGTATTCACCAAACTCTTGATTCAAAGTTTGCTTGCTGGTCATAATAATTCATCCAAATTAAATTTGCCAATTTTTCCTTCACGGTATTCCGTTAGAATCATCTTTGCTGCACGCTGTATATCTAATACTCCACCGCGCAAGATGCAACCACGCTTTTTCGCAATTTCTTCAAACGAAGTTACGCCAAAACGGCTTAAAACGGCATCTGGTTGCAATTTTGTCAAATCTGCAAGAAGTGATTGACTCAATGCAATAGTATCCACAATGTCATCTTTAATAGAACCAACATATGCCAAATTGCGTGCAATTTGTTGATTAGTAAAGGATGGCCACAGTGTCCCTGGAGTATCGAGCAACCAAAGATTATCAGTGATTGATACCCACTGTTTTGTGCGCGTCACACCTGGGCGGTTGCCAGTTTGCGTCTTACCTTTGTTGGTCATGTTATTAATGAAAGTAGACTTGCCACAGTTCGTAACACCGATAACAGCCACGCGCAAAGTCTTCGTAATTCCGTGAGCAAGTTTGGCTTTGATGCGTTCGGCCAATAATTTCTGCAGTGCGTTGATGACAGCTTGTGTTCCACCACTCTTCACAGAATTACGAGTAATAACATCGTATGGGGTTTTTAATTGTAAAGATTGAATAAATTTTTCTTTTACACCATTGGGCGCCAAATCGATTTTATTTAAAACAAATAAGACGGGTTTACGTCCTACAAAATCATCGAACTGTGGATTAATACACGAACGAGCGCAACGCGCATCAACGACATAAACAATGGCGTCGCAATTTTTTAATTCTGTATCAATCATTTTTAAAGTTTGGGCCATATGCCCTGGGAACCAGTTAATGTTAATTTTCGACATTAGATTTTCCATCCCTTTATAGTATCATAAAAATTAAGAATAGAAATCTTTTTATTTCACAAATAATTTTTTAATCAACGGCAACCGATACAAAATCAAGCTTGTTAATAATGACATGGTTAATGCAAAAGCAAAGACCACAAATTCGCCAACCAACACTGGCATTGTCGTAATGTGAATATTTAAATTTTTTAAAACATATAGCCAAAATATATGTGTAGCATAAATACCAAGACTATATTTCGAGATACAATTAAGGAATGGATTGTTTTTAATCTTAATTTTGCGACTTGCAAATAATTTTAACACCATCATCGATTCAAGAATCATAAAAGCATCTAATTGATTTGAAATATTAAAATAACAACCAAACAAATAATAGATAATCCCAGATACACCACCGATATAAATTAACTTACTATTTATGAAATCGGTATTTGCAACATAATGGCCAACTATATACATAAATACAACACTACTTAACTCTGTGAATTCTATGATGTTTAGGTTATAATAGTTGTTAAGTGTAGGCAAAAAACAACTTGTTATGAACAATATAACGAGAAGATATTGAACTGTTTTACGGTCGGCATGCTCGGTAAACTTTCTTAAAATTGGAGTTAAAATATATAAACCAATTAACAAGGGTAAATACCAAAGCCAATAAGCATAATCATATGCATTTCCCTGTAATAAACCGTTAACAAATTTTGTCAAACTATTATAACCCCAATTTTTAAAAACTTTAATATCACGGAAGCAATCAAGGGTTATATCATGCGTCATGCAATAGGCAAACCATAAAACAATAAATAATACGGTGATTCTAAGAATGTACTTAATGATTTTATTGATAGTTATATTTCTTTTTGGATCCAATAATAAGGTTCCAGAAATCATAACAAAACAAGGAATGGCAAAGCGGATTAAAGGCTGTATAAGAATCTCATTAATAAAACGACGTAACGCACTGTAGTGATTAACATCTTTAAATTGAATCTCGCAAACATAAATACCAACTATATGGATCATGATAACCGCCATACATGCGAACGCGCGGAGAACGACAATCCATTCAATCCGTTCGTTAGATGGTGTTCCTTTTAATTCAGGAATCGGTTTAACTGTATTATGATTTGCATCAGATGATTTTTCCTGCTTTGTACAGGGCTGGGTAAATTCATTTACTGAATGATCTGCCATTTCATCTACTTTCATGCTTTATTTATATAATAATCAATACGAGAAAGCAAATACAATTTATTGGACAATAAATTAATTTTCAGGTTTGAATTTTGCAGTCACACGATCGCTGGCTTCGTCTTTCCATTTTTGGATGGCGGCATGGTTTCCAGAAAATAAAACTTCCGGAACTGAGACACCCTGCCATACGCGCGGGCGTGTATATTGTGGATATTCAAGTTTACCATCGGTGTAACTTTCGCTAATTAAACTATCCTTATTAATCACACCGTCCACATAACGTGACACAGAATCAACAAGCACCATGGCGGGGATTTCTCCGCCTGTCAAAACAAATCCACCAATAGAAATCACTTCATCAAAACACATATCTATTACACGTTGATCCACGCCTTCATAATGTCCACATAAAACAATAATGTGTTCATATTGAGACAAAGCCACAACACGGTCTTGATTTAAAATGGGTGCTGCTGGCGTCATAAACACACGATGTGCTTTATGGTCCGGATCAATGGCTTGTAAACAATCATAAATTGGCTGGCATGACAAAACTAACCCTGCCCCCGGCGAGTAAGAATGGTCATCGACTTTGCGATGTTTATCCGTCGAATATTCACGGAAATTAACAACGTCAATTTGTAACTTCCCTGCCTTAGTGGCACGTCCCAAAATACTGGTTTGTAATGGAACAAACATCTCTGGAAATAAAGAAAGAATCGTCCAACGCATTAGACCAACTCCGATTCAAGTGCATTCGGTGTTAAAACTAAAGTACGCGTTGTAACGTTTGTTTCCATAATAAAATCGTCTTCATTTGGAATTAAGACAAACTCTTTTCCTGTTATGGCAATTTCAAAAAAATCTCCGGCTCCATAATTTTCAACGGATACAACAGAACCGACTTTCTTCCCCATATGAACAACATCAAAGCCAATTAATTCACTGGATAAAATTTCGTTATCCTGTAAACACAAAGCAGACTCTTCCACCATCACTGTTTGATTGCGAAGTTTGTCGGCTTTTTCGATACTATCAATACCGGACAAGCGTAAATATGCAAAACCATTTTGCACACTGCCACGATCGACATTATACGTTTTACCATTTAAAGATACTGTGGTTAATTCATTAAAAATTTCGGTGTGGTTATATGTCATCCCCACCTTAATTTCGCCTTGCAAGCCACGTGGCTTTAACACAGTACCAATGGCGACTAACATTACTTGAATTCCTTAATTTGTTTCGTAATCATGTCAATAAAGGCGTCTAATGACATTTGGCCTAAATCTTGGCCTTCACGTGTACGAACAGCAACCGTATTGGTTTCTTGTTCTTTGGCACCAATTATGATGCTATATGGAATCTTTTTTAATGTTGCTTCACGAATTTTTAAACCAATTTTTTCATTACGCAAATCTGTTACCGAACGAATGTTGGCCGCCAATAAAGCTTGATTAATTTGATTGCAATATTCATCTTGTGCGTTCGTAATATTCATAATACGAACTTGGGTTGGAGACAACCAAACAGGTAAAGCGCCCATCGTTTTTTCAATTAACATTGCCAACGTACGTTCATAGCAACCAATCGAAGAACGGTGAATTAAATATGGTTTTGCCTTCTTACCGTTTTCGTCGATGTAAGTTAAACCAAAACGTTCTGCCAAAGCAAAGTCTAATTGAATCGTAAATAAGGTATCTTCTTTACCGTAAGTGTTCTTCGCTTGGATATCAATCTTAGGTCCGTAGAAAGCCGCTTCGCCATCTGCTTCAATAAATTTCAAATTGTTACGCGTTAAAGCATTACGGATTTCGGTTTGACTCCATTCCCATGCTTCTGGCAAATCAATATATTTTTCTTTGTTAGCCGGATCCCATTTTGAAAGACGAATACTTACGTCATCTTTCATATTGAGAACGCCCAAGAAATAACTGGTTAATTCCATACATTCATCAACCACTTGTTGAATTTGATCAGGGCGAACAATGATGTGTCCGTCACTTAAAGTATATTCACGCAAACGAATTAAGCCATGCATTTCACCACTATTTTCATTACGGAATTGTTTTGCTGTTTCTGCATAACGAATTGGCAAATCTTTATAAGAACGCAACTCACTGCGATACAACAAAATATGCATCGGACAAGTCATTGGGCGTAATGCCATTAAACTTTCATCCAATACTTCATCACCAATTAAGAACATTGAATCTTTGTAATGTTGCCAGTGTCCACTAACCTTAAACATATCACTCTTTGCGAATGATGGAGTTTTGACGTGCATATAACCACGACGGATTTCTTCGTCTTCGACAAACCGTTGCATGGTACGCAAGATCGTTGCACCTGCCGGCGTGAACAATGGCAAACCTTGACCAACCAATTCGGATGAAACATAGTAACCGAGTTCACGGCAAATTTTGTTGTGGTCGCGTTTTTTTACTTCTTCTTGCCACAAGTTATATGCTTCTAATTCACTCTTGCTTGCAAATGCTACACCATAAATACGGGTCAACATTTTGTTCTTTTCATCACCGCGCCAATAAGCACCTGTAATCTGCGTCAATTTGAATGCTTTAATTTTTTTAACATATTCCACATGTGGACCAGCACACAAATCTGTAAAGTTACCAATCGTATACATGGTAATGGTTTGCCCTCTCGGGATTTCTTGCAATAATTCTGCTTTGTAAATTTCTTTATTTTTATTAATCAAACGAGAAGCTTCGGTGCGCGTAACTTCTTTACGTTCGACCTTGAAATTTTCTTTGATAATGCGCGACATTTCTGTTTCAATTTTTACCAAATCTTCATCTTTGATTGGTGTCGCAAAATCAAAATCATAATAGAAGCCCGAATCTGTTGCCGGACCAATTGCCAATTTCGTATTCGGGTAAATGTTTTTTACTGCATACGCTAAAACGTGTGCTGCCGTATGATTTAATATTTTATCCATAATGGCCATTATATCATGAAAATTAAATAAATCAAACAGCAAAAAATTTCGGCAAGCATTTTAGGATAATTAATCTCCGAAATTAATAAACTATGATTATGAAGATTTCTACCGATGAACGTTTCCGGAACTGCTTAGAACATTTAGCACAAAAATTTAACGGCAATATAAAGTTGTGCGATAACCGCTATGTTTTAAATTTAAAACCCTGCGTCGACCATTATCAAGTTTTTGATTGCATTGTCGGACAAATTGTTACCACAATGAAAGCTTTTTACCTAGAAAGTAAATTAAAAATTAAAAATAAAACTTTAATTAAAGTACTGGTAAATTACGACAAAAAATCCGACATTATTATTGCAGGTTCGTTATTTAGTTTAACACCGGAAACATTATTAGACTCTATTTATGATTTTGGGTTAAGTCGGTTAAAATTTCGTTGGAACGAAGTTATACAACTTGTTAACGAAAATCATCCACAGTTGACACAAAAAGTCATCTTCAATGAGTTGTTACGTTATTTAATTGTGAATATGGATTACCGTATGCCAGAAGCACATATCATAACAATCAATAAACACCCACAAATTTGCGATAAAAAATTGAACCCTCTTCCCCATAGTGATGAAGACATTGTCAATTCTTTAATTGATATAGCTCCACGACAGATAGTGATACATACAGACAAAAATTTAAACAAAGAAATTGTTGAACGCATCGAAAATTTGTTTCCAAACTGCGTTTGCATTGAATACAACGCAGTGCTATAATACCGATATGAAAACTTATCATGTAAGAGTCTTTGACCAAACACAAACAACTAAATTTGATAGCGACATTGAGGACTTAAAACCCAATGATTATGTAATTGTGGAGACGCCTACGGGCGCAGAATGGGGCGTGGTTGCAAATGAAGGAATAATCAAGAAAAGCCACGAAGCTAATCATGCGCAAATTTTTCGTCGCGCAACACCGAAAGACCAAAGTCAAATCAACCTACTTTTAAAGTCGGCGCAATTTGCAAAAGAAAAAGCTTCCGACATGGCAGCACAATTAAAATTGGACATGAAAATTATGTCAGCCCACTACACACTTGATGCCAGTAAGGTTGTAATTAACTTCTCTGCCGAACAAAGAGTTGACTTCCGTGAACTTGTACGTAACTTAGCAGGTGCCCTCCGTACGCGTATTGAACTGCATCAAGTTGGTGCCCGCGACGAAGTTAAAGCAACCGGCGCCTTAGGTGTTTGCGGACAAGAATGTTGCTGTAAACGATTCTGCCATAGTTACCCCGATGTTTCGATTAAAATGGCAAAACAACAAAATTTATCTTTAACGCCCGAAAAAATTAATGGTATCTGCGGGCGATTAAAATGTTGCTTGTCATATGAAAGCGATAAATGTTAGACTGTAAAAGAAATTCCCAGAAGAAAAAGGAGTAAACGAACATGAGATGTCCTAATTGTGGTTCACGCGATAATAAGGTTGTTGACAGCCGTACCAATGATAATTCAAATTCAATTCGTCGTCGTCGCGAATGCTTAAAATGCTGTAAACGTTTCACAAGCTACGAAACAATTGAACGCGTATCATTATTAGTAATCAAGAACGACGGCAGCCGTCAATCATTTGATTCGCAAAAAATAAAAAATAGTATTATGGCTGCGACTGGCAAACGCCCTGTATCAATGAAACAAATTGATAATATTGTCGAAAGTATTGAAATGCAAATCGCCAATACAGCCATGGGTGACCAACAAGAAATTGCCAGCAGCATCATCGGCGACATGGTCATGGAAGAATTGAAAAAAATTGACGAAGTCGCTTACATTCGTTTTGCTGCTGTTTACCGTCAATTTAAAGATGTTTCAACTTTTGTTAATTTCGTAAAAGAATTTGAAAAAGAAATTGCAAAGAAAATTTAAGCTTGTGCTTTTTCTTTTACTTCCGCTAATCGCAGCGCTTCAACCATGTCGGTAATTTCGCCATCGACAAATTTTGTTAGGTTATATTCGGTGCGGTTAATGCGGTGATCTGTTACTCTGCCTTGGGGATAATTATAGGTACGAATCCGTTCACTGCGATCCCCTGTTCCGACTTGTTCATGACGGGCGGAAGCATATTTTTCATCTTCTAGACTTTGATAATAATGTGCCAGTTTAGATACCAACACAGTCATTGCTTTTTCACGGTTAGCCAATTGGCTGCGCCCATCTTGGCAAGTAACAACCATATTGGTTGGTAAGTGTGTAATACGAATCGCACTCTCTGTTTTGTTAATATGTTGACCACCAGCACCAGACGCACGATATACATCGATACGTAAATCTTTTTCATCAATTTGAAAATCAACTGTTGTAGCTTCTGGTAAAACAGCCACTGTCGCGGTCGATGTATGGATGCGGCCTTGAGATTCTGTTTCTGGAACACGTTGCACACGATGAACCCCACTTTCGAATTTGAATTTAGAAAAAGCTCCTTCCCCTTTTATCATAAAAGTAACATTTTTCACGCCCCCGATACCATTTTCTTCAATATCGGTAATTTCAATTTGAAAACCAAGACCAGTTGCATAGAGTGAATACATACGCAATAAAACGGCCGCAAATAAACAAGCTTCATCACCACCGGCGGCCGGGCGAATTTCAATAATAACATTGGCATCATCGCGTTCATCCTTTGGCGTTAAAAGTAATTGTAATTCTTTTTCGGTTTGTTCTAATAATTTTTGATTTTCCGCAATTTCTTCTTTTGCCAGTTCAGCCAATTCGGGGTCAGTTATAGCTTCAGCTGTTGCAATATCATTCACGAGTTTTTTATATTTGCGATAAGCCTCAACCGTCGGTGCCAACTTTGATGCCTCTTTAGAAATTTGAGAATAGCGCGTAAAATCATTAAAAACTTCTGGCAGAGTTAATTGCTCTAACAGTTGTGCATATTTTGTTTCTAAAACACTTACTTCTTCAAACATTATACTCTTATTGTAACCACTCTATCGTGATTTGCCAAATCCTTATATACATTTACACTACGATAGCCCATTTGTAATGCAATTTTTTCCACATCTTTGGCTTGATCAAAACCAATTTCAAATAATATCATCCCATTCGCATACAGATTTTTACGAGCTGTTGCCAAGATATGACGATAAAAATATAATCCATCAAGCCCACCGTCAAGAGCCATGCGCGGTTCTTTTAGCGTAAGTGGATCCTCAACCCCAATATCCATTGTTCGCACATAAGGCGGATTGGAAACAATAATATCATATTTACCATTAACATCTTCTAATAAATCGCTGTGTATAAAATTAATATCCGCATTGTGTAATGCAGCATTTTTCGCAGCGACATCCAAAGCAGCTTCACTGTAATCAACAGAAGTAATTTCAAATTTTAAATTTTTATCGTTTTGAGAAATCCAATCACATAAATAAGATAATGAAATGCCAATAATACCTGACCCACAACATAAATCCAAAATTCGATACGGAATATGTTCATGCCCAAGTACAGAATCCGCAATAATTTTTTTCTCTGTCAGTTCCACTAAAACTTCTGTATCATGCCGTGGTACTAAAACATCTTTAGTAACCAAAAATTTGCGGTTATAAAAATATGTACTCCCAAGCAAATATGCTAAAGGAGTACCTTTCTTGTATTGGTCGATAATTTTAATGGTTTGTTCCACAATCGAATCACTAATGTCATTAACTAAAAAAACATTAGTACGTTCAGCTTCTAACAAATGACATAAGACTTGAATGGTTGCTTCTTGTTCACCAGTTCGAGCAATTAATTGTGCTAATTTCATTTTGTTTTAGCATAACGTTTGTTAAATTTATCAACACGACCTGCTGTGTCGACAATTTTTTGTTTGCCAGTATAAAATGGATGACATTTTGAACAAATATCAATTTTTACAACATCACCATCTTTGGTGGTTCCACATGTAAATTTGTTACCGCAAGCACATTCGAATTCGGTTTCGTGATAATTAGGATGAATATTTTCTTTCATAAAAATGATATTATCACGATTAATAAAACTTGTCAATCAAATGTTGTAAAACTTGTGTTTCGTAAAAATTCACCATTAACAACATCACCTGCGCCGCATAAGATAATTGCGTCATACAAAGGCGCTTGCTCTCGTAAATACTCTCCCAATCTTTCGGGACTGGCTATATATTTAGCGTGTAAATACCGACTTAAATCCAAAGCGCGACCGCCATTAATTGACTTCCCTCGTGCAGCGTAAGTTTTATATAAAACCAAATGTGGAACTTTCCCCAGCACGTCAACAAAATCGTTCCACAATGATATGGTGCGTGTATATGTGTGCGGTTGAAAAACAAACAAATACTTATGATACAAACTGTTTGCAGTACAAATTGTCGCATAAAGTTCACGAGGATGATGGGCATAATCCAAAATTACGGGTGTTTCGCCGATTCGGGCATAGTGCTGAAAACGCCGTGCAACCCCCTTGAAATTTGCAATTGCTTGTCGTATCGATGCTAGATTTATTTTTTGCACTAAAGCGCATGTAATAGCCGCCAAGGCGTTTAAAACATTGTGCAATCCTGGAATATGAATTCTAAAGCGTGGTATACGATAAAAACATCCCAAAGTTTTGGTATTAATCACAAGATCAAAACCATAACCACCACCAGCCAAAACTTGCAAATTCTTTACATGAACATCACCTTGATTAATTCCAAACGTGATTGTACGTTGTTTTCCTTGTAAGTGTAAACTATTAATATCGGATGCCTGTTTAATTAATATTTCGCTCTGTCCCGCAAATTGGCTAAAACAATTTTTGATGTCATCCAAATCACGATAACAATCCAAATGATCGGCATCAACATTTGTAACGACGGCAATGTATGGCTTTAACTGTAAAAAACTTTTTCTAAATTCACAAGCCTCTGTGATGAACCATTGTTTTTTGCCAACCCTTAAGTTATCTTGTACACCATTATGTATCGTTGGGTATAAATTCCCTTGTTCAAAAATAGCCCCAATCATAGCCGTAGTAGAACTTTTACCATGACAACCGGCAATAGCAATCACATGTTGATACTTGCGTGAAATTTGTGCTAATAAAACTTCACGATGAATTATTTTGATACCATGTTTTTGTGCGTATAAAAGTTCTGGATTGTCATCAACAATAGCACCATTAATCACCAAAAAATCCACTGGCTCTTGCAATAAATTTTTTGCCGTATGACCAATATAAACAGGAATTCCCATATCAATTAATTCTCGTGTATTCGTGGATAAAACTGCATCACTGCCAGAAACCTTTTTGCCTTTAATCCAAAGCAACTTTGCCAGAGCTGACATAGAAACTCCACCAATACCAACAAAAAAATAACGCACAACTTTATATATGCGTTATTTTTTTTTACTGCTATTTAATTTAATGTGCCGAGATTACAATAAACCCATTGATTTTGCAACTTTAACAGCGCGAGCCAATTCGCGTTGGTGTGCGGCACACAAACCTGTTTGACGACGAGGGAAGATTTTTCCACCTTCCGAAATGTATTTCTTCAAACGAGGATCTTTATAGTCAATATACAATGGACGTTTTGCTTCGTCTTTTTCCATACAGAAAGCACAAACACGGCGTTTTTGTCTGGGCGCACGTTTTTCTTTACGTTCTTCAACTTCCCCAGAATTTTTCTTCGCCTTGTTTTCTTGACGACTTAATTCCTCGATAACTTCACGTGTCGATAAATTTTCTCCCATAATTTCTCCTTTTAATTAAAATGGCAATGAATCATCAGCAATTGGCTTCATTTCAACATTGTTGGTTTGGTCATAAGTATTGCTGGGATTATCACCTTTGCGATCTAAGAATTCAACCGCGTCTGCTGTAACTTCAACAGAAGTACGTTTATTACCTTCTTTATCTTCATAATTACGGATTTGGATATCACCACTGATGGCTACTTTGCTACCTTTCTTAATGAATTTAGCACAATTTTCGCCCAACATTCTCCAAGCAGTAATGTTATAAAAATCAGTTTCTTGATTACCACCAACGCGACGATTAACAGCAATACCAAATTTACAAACACTGGCACCAGAAGCACCAACTGTTGATAATTCAGGATCACGTGTTAAATTACCAACTAAAAAAACTTTATTCATGGTAAATTATTCTCCTTCTTTAACTTCTTTGGATTCTTTTTCACGCATTTCTTTTTTTGCCAAATACTCTTCACGAGCCTTAGCACGATTTTGTTTGCGGATTACATCTTGTGCCAACATGATGTCTGTTTTAGCGATAAACAAGTAACGATCAATACCTTCGGTAATGTTCATCATAGCTGTCATTTTTGCAGGAACATCAGAAGCAGCACGGAAATTCAACAAATAGTAAAAACCATATTTCTTTTGACCCATTTTTTCAACGGTAGTTTCTTCACCTGCCATTTTTTTGAAACGGGCGATTAAGTCTTCACGCTTAGTTTCATTAAGTTTCGCGTCCACAACGATCATACATTCGTATGCAGTTTGTTTTTCCATTTTTTACCTCCTTTTATGGTCTAACGCCTACACCGCAAAAGATGTAGGAAAAAGATATGCTTTATCATACATTATTTTTCTTAAAAAAGCAACCATAAATATATCTTGCGTTATTTTAAGTTATTTGTTATGCTATTATTACGGCGATGTAGCACAGCGGTTAATGCACCGAGTTCATACCCCGGGTATCGCTGGTTCGATTCCAGCCATCGCCACCATTAATTCGTTATAATTGTTTACAGAATCTTTATGCTTTTGAGGAGAAATTAAACTTTGAACGAGATAAAAGTTAAATCAATCTACAAACATTTTAAAGGCGATTTGTACTTAATCGAAGGTATTGCAGTTCACAGCGAAACTCGTGAAAAGTATGTCGTGTATCGAGCATTGTACGGCAATACAGGCTTGTATATAAGACCTTATGACATGTTTTGTTCAGAAGTTGACCATACAAAATACCCAAACGTCAAACAAAAATATCGGTTTGAATTACAAAAAATTAAAAGCGTTAAAGATAAAAATTAAAGACATTGTCCTAATGAAGTAGAGCTATCATTTTTGAGTAACCACTGCTCTAAATCGTTTTCGTAAAATACAAAATTTTTGTAATCTGTAACCATAAATTCAGTTGGTTGCTTTAGATTAATTAAACGATATGCTTCCCATAACGATGTCGTAGATAAAACGGCACAGCGGACAAACTTTCCTATTTTGGGCCGACAATTATAGGCAAACTTGTCAAAGTATACTGATTGTTTATACTCCCAATTAATTTGAATCAATATTACAACAGCAAAGACTATCCACCACCAATTAAAAACTATTAAACTTGTTGCTAACACAATACTGAAAATTAGATTTGAAAACATTAAGATTATTTTTGCCGAAACATATTGAGACAAAATCTTACCGCCGTCAAGCGGGTAAATTGGCAACAGATTGATTATACCCACTAAAAAGTTGGCCACCACTAAATATTCCAAATAAATAAAAATAACCGGGAAAAGCCAAACCATGACGCCAAACAACATACTCAAAAGTAAACTTACAAATGGGCCAGCTAAATAAATACACGTTTTTTGATGTGTAGATAAAATCTTTGATTCCAATCTCAAAACACCACCAAATGGAGTTAAAGTAACACAAGAAGCAATAACCCCAAAGTGTTTTGCAACCAACGCATGAGCCAGTTCATGTAAAATTACGGATACGACCAAAGCAACAAAAAAACCGGCTGTGGCAAAAAAAATTACAACAAGTCCGGCTAGGATGAACAATGGGTGAATTTTAAATCGCACAATCTATCATTATGCATTTGAAGATAAACTTAGAAATAATTGCGGCTTATCTAACAGTGCCCCAGCGCCGAGTAAAGTTGCATTTTCGGCATCTGTAGCTATCATGGTTTGTAATTGTAAACTCCAATAAACAGCTTCTGTTAAACCACGAATACCGGCACCTACACCACCAAAGACTACACCTGTATTAATAATTTGTCGCATAACGTCTGCAGTTGTCTGCGGCAATAAGTGGTTGATTGCGCCAATAATTTGCGAATAAATTGGATAAATAGCTTCACGCACTTGTTCTGCTTTAAGAATAAAATCCGGGAATTTAACGTATCTTGTATCATTTTTTAACAACGAAGCGACATCGCGGAAAATACCACAAGCTGTTTCATAACTGATATCAACATTGTATTTGTGCGCCACCAAATCAATAATTGCATTCGCACAAGTATCCGTTCCTACATCTAATATCCCACTGTATAAAATCTTTTTACCTAAAATGATTGCCAAATCTGTTGCGGTCTCGCCAATAACAACGGACATCACAGGAACTTGCTCGGTAAATGGATAGGCAAAATATGACGCCAAAGCAATGGTTGGCTGTAAATAAATTAAATCAGAAAAGCCAGCATCGTATAAAATAGCTTTTTCGCCGGCCAAACGTTCCTCGGTTTCACCAGAGGCGGCAACGACGGCCAATTTTCTTTGCTCATGATCGGATAAAACTTTTTTGATTTTCTTTTTTAAATCACTATCAACTTCTTCATTAAAAATGATGCCCAGACCGCGTTTATAGAGTCTGAGACAATCATTATTAAAATTCGCAACAATTTCGATAGGCACAAAACATTATACCTAAACAAAGAATAAATAGCAACTTATCTTTTTGAGAATTGTG
>JAZSQY010000010.1:0-2005 GCA_045538225.1 Clostridia bacterium
TCCGGATAAAAAACACTTAGCCGAATTAAAAGCGCAATACCGTCAAGGTGGTTTGGGCGATATGGTTTTGAAGAAGTTGTTGTTTGAGTGCTTGAATAACTTACTGGCGCCGATGCGAGAACGCCGTGCTTATTACGAGCAACGTATGGACGAAGTGCGGGAGTTTTTGCGAGTTGGTACACAACGTGCGCGTGAAGTTACCGATGCGACATTAGCGCGCGTAAAGCAAGCGATGGGAATTTATCAATTATGAAAGTGATTGCGGAAAATCGGCAGGCGCGCTTCAATTACTTTTTGCACGATACTTTTGAAGCGGGATTATCTTTGCAAGGCTGGGAAGTAAAATCGGCACGGGCAGGCAATGTGACAATTACCGAAAGTTTTATCCAGTTGGAATTGACGACCGGTAAAATTTGGTTGAAAAATGCTTATTTCGCGCCTTATCAAAATGGAGTGGTGGCGGAACAGGATACCCGCCGTAATCGTCAATTATTATTGCATGGAGCTGAGATTGCAAAAATTGCGAAAGCGTGCAATGTGAAAGGCAATACTTGTGTGCCTTTGAAAATTTATTGGACAGCACGCGGGTTGTTAAAGATTTCAATTGCCACTGCGACTGGTAAAAATGTTGTGGATAAAAAACAAACAATAAAAGAGCGCGATTTACAACGCGAAGCACAACGCACTTTGATGGGACGCCGTTAAATTTTGATTTTGATAAATAATTGCAAAAAATAAACCATTGGGTATATAATATTTTAATGGAAATTTACGACATCATTTTAAAATACGCGTCGGTGGCAATGCTGGGCGTGCTGGGTCTGTTTGTCTTTTTCGGGATTATTTACGGTATGGCGCGCGGGTTTAAGCGTAGCTTATTGCGGTTGGTCTTGTTTGTTGGTTTATTGGTTGGTGTTTTCTTGTTAACGCCGGTTGTAACCAATTTTATTTTGGGGTTGGATATTACCATCTTTGGCAAGACCCCGAATGGCTGGGTAGAATTTAGCAGTGAAAAATTAGTGGTTCTTTTGCAAGATTTATTTGGTAAATATGTGGCACCATTTGGTTCTTATATCAAAGACTTTGCGTTGGGATTGGTTTTATCGGTTGTCAACATCATTATGTTCATGGTGTTGTACTTTGTCATGAAATTCATCTCTTGGATTATTTACAGCATTGTGGCACATATTTGGGCGCCCAAACGTGACCGCAATGGTAACAAATTACCAAAACACGCTTTTGGCGGATTGTTGATTGGTGCCTTACAAGGTGTGGCTTTGTTTGTGTTTTTCATGTTGCCGATTAATGGTGTGCTTGGTATCGTGCATCAAGCCGCGCAATACCAAAGTTTGGACAGTGAACACGAATTAGCAACAGCGCAAGCATACAGCGATGATGACGGTGAAATAAACTTGGAAAAAGTTTTTGCGGATATCGACAATGCGTTAGGTCTTTACAATAAAGTGCTGCGTTATACCGGCTTGCAAGCCATTTCCAATAAAGCTTTTGAATATCAATTAACGGTCCGCATTGACGGTGCCGAATCAATTAATTTAATTAACGATGTTAATACGGCGTGGGAATTGTATGTCGATGCGCAAGCGGTACCTGGCGTTATGGGAAATTTTAGCACGGCTTTGGATACAAAAGATTTTACAAAATTTACCCACAAAGATTTTCAAGCTTTACGTAATATTGTGAACAAGACTTTTGATTTACAAGTTTTGAATATTGCGGATTTGTTCTTGGGTGATTTAGACAATATTTTAAATACCCCATTTGAAGAAGACGCTGTTGAGAAGTTGGAAGGTACTGAAATTTATGCGGAAAGTATTTATGGTGCGATTGCCCAAGCGGCGACCAATAACTACTTAGAATTTACCAATGCGATGCGTACATTGGTCAAACACGTTGCCGACCAAAAATTAGAAATGATTAGACACGATGCCTTGGTGATCTTGGATATCGCAGAAAATTTAACCGTAATGAAAGTTAACTTTAAAGG
>JAZSQY010000051.1:0-8633 GCA_045538225.1 Clostridia bacterium
CGTTGAACACTTATTGGTTGCGTAATGATGGGCTGGTTAAATTAAAGACTGGGAATAAAGCGGAAGGCATGATTGGACCGGACGGTGTCCAATATCCGATTCGTGTTGAGCGTGACGTCGTTTATTGTTTTGAAAACGTGATTTTGAAAAAAGAAAAAATTACACAGGTAGAAGATTACTTTAAACATAATTTACGCAAATTGCGTTTGTGTATGAATTTGGATGTGCATGTGTATGAAGCTTTAAGTAAGCAATACAGTAATTACCAACCATACAAAGTGAAAGACGAAAACAAGCAATGTCAATGTATCCGTTTAGGTCAACATTTTGATATTTTTGCGGGGAAAAAAGCGCGACAAAGTATTGAATGGCGCATTTTGAACTGGGAAAATTTACCACAATCAATTAACCCGGCTGGCAACGGCACGGCAAAAACTGTGGATTTGATTAGTTTAAATAGTGTTGGTTATGCGCGCTTTATGGAAGACAAGACAAACTATGATGCAACCAATCTCTGGGCCAACAGTTTGATTCGTCGCGACTTGAATGGTTATAGCAATAAAAAACACAGTTTCATTGACCATGCTTTTAAAGAAGAAGAAATTTTATTGCGCAGTATGGAACAAGCGAAAAAGAAAATCTGCTTGATGTTAGATGCGAAGTCCGCGCATTTGAAGGAAGATTTCATCAACACTTTGCAGGCAGACCCGGAATTATTAAACCAATTAATCCCCGCTATGAAAACATTAATCCAAGAAGCAGAAGGTTTACAAAAATAGGTTGCTGAATTAAACTACAATTAATCCAAGGAGGAAATATGGATTACAATGCTGTAATTTATCTCTATCGAATTTTGGAACTTTGTTTGTGCGTGCTGGTGATAACAACTTTATGTATTATGTGTTGTCGTTTCGTGCGTTTTAAGAAAAAGCAAGAGAAATACTTAATCAATATCTTTGAAATTGTGTTAGTGGCTGTGCTCTGTTTAGTTTTAGGTATCTACGGAATGATACGCTTGCTGGATTTTAAACGTTGGTTAATTATCTATGTGATTGGTTTTCTGGTGGTGACGCGTGTGGCGCTTTCTTTCATGGCTACGTTATACCGTGAACAAGCAGAAAGACGCGAACAAAAGAAAATAGAAGTCCGCGAACAAAACAGAATGAAAACTTGGAAACAAAAGCAAGAAGCACAAAAGAGCAAAACACAAATCTTGGGAACTTTACTGAGACCACATTTACAAGACATCAAGTTGGGATACTTTGGAACTTTTCCCAAAGACAAAATCGGTTTTGGTTATATCTTGGAAGATGCAATTGAACATTCGTCAGATACCGCGGCGCAAGTTAATTTTGTCATGGAAAAAGTGAAAGTATGGGAACTGCTGGTTGCAAATCATGTTCAATATATCATCAATTATTTTATGGCCAAAGCCATCGAAAATACCTATGCGACGGATACCGGTTTTTGGGAGACCTATCTGAAAGATGGAACAGAACTTTCCAATGAAAAATGTTTGGCAATTTTTCACGAAAAATACGATGAAATTGTAAAAAACGAATTGAATGCTTATTTGACCAAAGACACGACCAAGGATATGAAAGAACTTTTCCAAAAGCACTTCCCTTTCTTTGATTATGATAATTTCATCGCGGGAATTAAATTAGAACAGTTCATTTATGGCACGCATGGTACGGAATGTTTCGCAATCCAACTCAGCGACAAAAATTTCTCCGTGTTTTGCAGCGCCAGTGAGGAATTTGACAAAGACTTAGAAGGTCGCGAATGGCATAATTTTTAGTTCCGCTACCCCACGCACAAAAACGACTTAACCCAAACTTGCGGCCATAAATCTTTTAATAATATACCGTTAATGTTAGCTTTGGCAGCAAATTCTTCCAAAGTGAGATACTTGCAAACAACTTCTTTATCGATAATAAAAAGTTCAAAATACCACATTTCATCATCTTCCTGATTCATTGCAACACCGTACCGGATTAAATTAGAATTAAATTCTACTTCTCCGTAGTAATCAATCATTTGTATAAAATCATCGGTATATTGTAATTGATAAACTATATAAGTTGTGTTAGATTGTAAATAGTAAACTAATTGGGAGTAAATAACTATGGATAATTTTAAACAACAAATTAAAGAGGATATCGAAAAAATTCAAGAGCAATATATCAGAATTGATTCCAAATTAAAAAATTCAGATTATGCATTTAATTTTTGGGTTTTGCAAAAAATGTATAATATTGAGGAATGTTTAATTCCTGGTTATATTTTGGAGGATAGTGATAGAGGAATAGATTGTTACTATTTTAATGAAGATAGTAAAGAGCTATTTCTTATTCAAAATAAATATTACAATGATTCTTCCCGCCTGGACTATTCCAAAATAGTTGATCAATTTTTAACAAGGTCGTTGGAGCATTTATACCAAGGTGTTTATAAAAGATCCAAGGAGTTACAATCAATATTTACTAAATATAAAAACGATGATGAATTTCATATTTATATGCACTTCTATATTACAAATTCTTCAACCAATTATGAAGGGATAAAACAAAGATTTAATACTTTTGTTTATTCAAATATTAAAGGGAGCGTTACTGCTGAATTTTTTGATTTAGATGATATTAGATATAAATATTATTCGGAAAGGACTAAAATTATAAAAGATTTTGAGGTAGAGTTTAATACAATTAGAAAGCAGACAAGAATTGATATCAGTCCTACAATAACTAATAACCCAAAACTTATCAGATCGCAAGTTATGCCTATAAACGTATATGATATATATAAATTAATAAATAAAGCAAAAAGTGAAAAATACCCGTTATTTGAAGAAAACATAAGAGATTATATTGGTTCTTCAACTACTATAAATAAACATATTATAGACACATTAGAAGACAAAGAAGAGCGAGGTAATTTTATTTACTATAATAATGGTATAACCATTATTGCAGATAAAATTGAAACGGAAGAAAAAGATGTCGAAAATGATCCGGGAAGGAAAATTCATACTAATAAATCAATAATTAAAAATCCTCAAATTGTTAATGGTTGTCAAACAGTAAATTCTATATTTGATGCATTGAATAGATTTCAGGGTGATGATTATGAAAGAAAGCAAGAGTATAAAGATGTTTTTGTCATTGTAAAGTTGTTACAACTTAATTCTGAGCAAGATAAAGAAACGTATTTAAAAATAGTGCAATATAACAATTCACAAAATGCTATAAAATTAAAAGATTTTGTTGCGGCGGAAAAAATTTTTACAAATTTAAAAAAAGATTTATTAGATTATGGTTTCTTCTTAATCACAAAGCAAAGTGATGTAAATGATTTTAAAAATTGGGCGCGAGAAAAAAAAGAAGAAACTCTTTATAAGGCAAATAAAATTGCAAAAACGATCGGTTTAGAATTGAAACATAATGATCTTAAAATTGATTTAACAAAGTTTCTTCAAACCATTCTTGCTTATTTACGCGATGGTCATGAGGCTTATGTAAAAAAACCAGATATTCTTAAAAAAGGAAGTCAAACGTATGATTTCTTAATCAAGAAATTAAAAGAATTAACGCATAAAGATAAATTATCAATTTATTTATACTATTTAAAAGCGGAATACGATAGAAAACAGAGTGAAGAAAAAATTAATCCTGTTCCATATTATCTTTTAACTCTTTTAAGGAATATACATGGTGAAAATGTTATAAGATTTGATGATTCAAATAAATTTTGTGAATCATATAATTGGGCGAAAAAGGCTACAACACTTTATGTTATACTTGTGAAAAAACAACACCAAGAACAGTATAATAAAATGATTAAACAAAAAATGTATCCAGATTTAATTGATACCTCTATAGATGCTTGTAAAGACTAAAAAATTACTTTTTAGTTTTCGGCTGTGAGAAAGATTGGTGCACCGCGGGCGATTCGAACGCTCGACCTTCTGTTCCGTAGACAGACGCTCTATCCAGCTGAGCTAGCGGTGCGTTTCCGCTTACAAAAATAATTATAACATAGTACTTGACAAAAAGCTAGAAGTTTTTTAAAATGTTTTTTAGAACCTGGGGGTGTAGCTCAGCTGGTCGGAGCACCTGCCCTGCAAGCAGGGGGTCAGCGGTTCGAATCCGCTCACCTCCACCATCGTTCAAAAGAAATTCTCATCCATGTGATGGGGATTTTTTTTGTGGTTTCTTTACTTTGCTTTTACATAATTTAATTGGTTCGGCACATAATAAGTTTCAGGGAGGGAATACAATTTATGATCATCGCAAACATTATCAGTTTAATCGTGCTTTTTATCGGCGGTTTGAACTGGGGGTTGGTCGGTATTTTTCGCTTTAATTTGGTAGAATGGATTTTCGGTGGGTATAACGCGGGTTCCATTATTATCTATATTTTAGTGTTACTGGCAACTCTGTGGTTAATTTGCAGTGTGATTTGGCGCGGTGCAATTTACGTCAAACGTAAATACTAGGCATACTTAAAAACGTCAAAGAAAAGAAAAAAATCTTCATCTTTATGGTGGAGATTTTTTTGTGATAACGCATAAGTATATTTGTTGACATAACAACAATTTATGTTATGCTGGGGGTAGGTAAAATATGGAAGCAAGGTATCAAACTTTTACGGGATTAATTTTGAACATTTCGCGCTGTATTCAAAAAATTAAAAATTGCGAAGTGTCAGAATTAGGGCTGAAAGGTAAGCAAGTGCAATGTTTGTTCTTTTTACACAAATTGGAGGAAGGAGTCAGTTTGACCGAACTTTGTGATTTGTGTGATGAAGACAAAGGTGCCATGTCGCGATCCGTGAAAGAATTGATGGAAAAAAACTTGGTTTACGTGGATGAAAAAAGCACGCAAAAATACCGTAATCCGATTAAGTTGACCGCGCAAGGTCAAAAAGATGCAGCCATAATTTATCATAAAATAAACAACATGATAAGTATGGGCGGTAATGGAATTTCGGATACCGACCGTGAAGTTTTTTACAAAGCATTAACAAAAATTTCGGATAATTTAACCGCAATTTGTGAAAATTATGGAGGAAAAAATGATTAAAATTTTAATTGATAGTGCATCGGATATTACCGAAGAAGAAGCAAAGCAAAAAGGAATCCACATGATTCCATTGGAAGTACGTTTTGGCGAAGACGTCTATTTGGACGGCGTAAATTTATTGCCGCAAGAATTTTTAAACAAATTGATTGAAAGCAACGAATTACCCAAGACCAGTCAAATTAACGAATTCCGTTGGACGGAACAATTCGAAAAATTGACGGCAAATGGTGACCAAGTGATTGCGATTACTATTTCTTCGAAATTATCCGGAACATATAACAGTGCGAAAGCAGCTGCGAAAAAATTTCCGAACCAAGTTTTTGTGGTTGACAGTTTGACCGCCGCGACCGGTGAACGCGTTTTGTGTGATTATGCCTTACGTTTGATTGCGGAAGGTAAAACCGCGGATGCAATTCATCAAGAATTAGAAGCAATTAAACATAAAGTGCAAGTGATTGCGGTTGTGGATACTTTAAAATATTTACGCAAAGGCGGACGCATTTCGACTTTGACGGCTTTTGCGGGTGAATTGTTGTCGATTAATAAACCGGTAATTTCGGTAACAGGTGGCGAAGTAAAGATGGTCGGGAAAGCCATGGGAAGCAAAAAAAGCAACAATTTATTAATGCAATTAGTGCAAAAATGTGGCGGTATTGATTTTGATATGCCTTATGGTGTGATTTTTTCTGGTTATCGTGACGAATATTTACGTAAATATTTGGAAGATAGCGCGGTATTGTGGCAAGAGCATGTGGCTAGCATGAAAGAGATTCCTGTTTATATGTATGGTAGCACGATTGGTACCCATGTGGGACCCAATGCTTTGGGTGTTGCGTTCTTTGCAAAATAAAATTACAAAGGAGATAAAAAATGAAAATTGGGATCCCCCGCGCGTTACTTTATTATAAGTACGAAAAATTTTGGACCACTTTTTTTGACCAAGCCGGCATTGATTATGTCATTAGTCCGATTACCACGAAAGACATTGTGACGCGTGGTGAAAATTTGGCCATTGATGAAGCCTGTTTGCCGACCAAGATTTTGTTGGGACACATTGATTGGTTGATGGATAAATGTGATTATATTTTTGTGCCACGTGTACAATATGCTTATCGTTCGCAAATGTGTACCAAATTTTTGGCGCAAATTGACTTGGTACGCAATACTTTCCGTGACCAAAATATCCAATTATTGTTTTATAACTGCTATAAAAAAGGCCCGCGTGCGGAATACAAAGCTTTTCAAAAGATGGGCAAATTTTTGGGTCTAAAAAATGCGGTAATCAAGGATGCTTATACCAAAGCGCGTCAAGCGCAACAGTATTTTGAAATGTTCCGTAGTCAAGCTCAAATCCAAACTTTACGTGAAACCACGAAAAATAAAGTGTTAGTTGTTTCTCACGCGTATAATATCGGCGATAAATTTGTGGGTGAACCGATTTTAAGAACTTTACGCCAATTAAATTGTGAACCCATTATTGCGGAATATTTTGATGCTTATGAATGTATGCACCATGTGCAAGAAATTACCAAGACATTGCCTTGGGGATACAATAAACATTTGGTGGGCGCGATTGCAAAATACCGCAAAGAAGTCGATGGAATTGTGATTTTGACGACCTTCCCTTGTGGTCCAGACAGTATGGTGAACGAAATGATTACGCGCAAGGTTAAAGATATTCCGATTTTGGTTTTAACCATGGATACCCAGGACGGAACCGCGGGATTGGAAACGCGTTTGGAAAGTTATGTCGATATCTTGAATTTCAAAAAGGAGTATGCAGATGGCTGAATTAAATGAAGAAATTGTGGCTTGTTTTCCGCAATGGGGTAATTATTCGCACGCGTTTAAGTTTTTAATTGAGCGTGGATTTGGCGTGAAGTACCAAACTCCCCCGCCCATTACCCGTCGGACATTGGAATTGGGCAGTCGCCACAGTCCAGACTATGTTTGTGTCCCGTTTAAATATTGTTTAGGTTGCTATTTGGAAGCTTTGGAACAAGGTGCGAACTGTTTGATGCAAATTTTCGGGGCGTGCCGTTTAAATTATTACGGTGAATTGGCGGAACAGATTTTACGTGATTTAGGTTACAAGTTTCAATTCATGAATATGGCGGAAATTAAGTGGACTTCCCCACGTTCAATTGTGGAACACATGAAAATTATCAATCCGAATGTTTCCATTGCAAAAGTTGTCACGGCTTTACCGACCATGATTAACATGATTAAGTTGATTGATAAATTTGATGATTTTGTACGGCATAACATCGGTTTTGAAGTCAACGAAGGTGATTTTGAAAACTTGGCCAAGGAATTTTATGCAGAACTATATAATTTACAATCGGGTAAGCAATTAAAACGCATCCAAAAAGAGTTTTTGCGCCGCATGAAAAAAATCCCGGTGGACAAGCCGGCCAAAACTTTGAAAGTTGGGATGGTTGGCGATTATTACACGGTGCAAGAGCCGTTTAGTAACTACTACATGGAAAAAGAATTGGCGGCCATGGGAATGGAAGTTTACCGTGATATGAATTTGACGAATACTTTGATTAACAATCAATGGAAAAAGCGTCATCGGTTTGCCAAAAAATATGCAAAGTTTAACCCCGGCGCGACCGCGACTTTTACCATTGCCGAAGCATTGTCTTATGTCAAGCAAGGTATGGACGGCGTAATACAAGTAAAATCATTTGGATGTACGCCGGAAGTGGATGCGATGCCAATTTTACAAAATATCAGTAACGACTATCGTATTCCCATTTTAAATTTCAGTTTTGATTCGCAAACCAGTGAAACGGGTATTAAAACGCGGTTAGAAGCATTTTACGACATGGTGATTGCTCGCAAAAATACAGGAAAAGGAGAAAAAGCATGAAAAAAGGATACATAGGAATTGATATTGGGTCGATTTCGACCAAAGGTGTGGTGGTAGACGAAAAAAATACCATTATTGCCAGTGATTATTTATGGACGGAAGGCGATCCGATGAACGCGGTTAAGCGTTTGTTAAAATCTTTGGAAAAACAAATTAAAGGCAAAGACATCAAGGTGGTTGCGGTTGGGACGACCGGCAGCGCGCGAAAATTAATTGGTGTGGTGACCAATGCCAGCGTGGTCAAAAATGAAATTACGGCACACGCGGTTGGGACCACTACTCTTTATCCGGGCGTAAATACAATTTTTGAAATTGGTGGCCAAGATAGTAAAATTATCATCATTGAAAACGGTTATGTTGTTGATTACGCGATGAACACTTTATGTGCGGCGGGTACGGGTTCATTTTTAAGCAGTCAAGCACACCGTTTAGGTGTTTCGGTGGAAGAATTTGGTTCCATTGCTTTGACCAGTAAGCAACCGACCAACATTGCGGCGCGTTGTACTGTTTTTGCCGAAAGTGATTTGGTCCATAAAGCGCAAATGGGTCACAAAAAAGAAGACATCATTGCGGGTTTATGTAAAGCAGTTGTGACTAACTATTTAAATAATGTGGGAAAAGGCAAACGCATCAAAGCTCCGATTGTTTTCCAAGGTGGTGTCAGCAAGAATATC
>JAZSQY010000059.1:0-2275 GCA_045538225.1 Clostridia bacterium
CCACAGTTCCAACGAATATAACAATCGCTGCGATGCCTTAGCAGTACAAGCAATTCAAGACAATAAAAACATTAGATTTTAACATCTTTTTCCCAAACGCCTTCTTCTTGAACACCATTGGCGTAAAGGTAAACACCTTTGCCGTGCTTTTGATTATTTTTCCATTCGCCGGCAAATTTTTCTCCGTTTGCAAAAACTTGTAAACCTTTTCCACTGCGTTGGTCATTAAGCCATTCACCGTCATATGAATTTCCATCACCATAATCTAAGACACCTTGCCCCTGTCGTTTGCCATTGACCCAATTACCAACATAACGACCACCATTTGCATAAATTAAAATGCCTTGGCCATGTGGCTGTCCATTTTGGAATTCACCTTGATAAATGTTTTTATTATGATAATGGTAAACACCAACACCATGTAGTTGGTTATTACTGATTTCTCCTTCGTATTCATCGGTATTTGCAAAACGATAAACAATTTTACGTTGCAATAAAATATCGTTTTCCCATGTACCAATCATAACGTCTCCGTTCGTAAAATAATACAAACCGCGACCGTGTTTTAGGTCATTTTGAAATTGACCTTCATAGCGCGCACCGCTCTGATAAGTATAAGCCCCAATGCCATGTTTTTTGTTATCGACGACTTGACCGGCGTAAGTATCACCGTTTGGATAATTAATAACTTTTGCCATATTTCGCTCCTTCTGCATCATCTGTATAAGGACTGGTTTCTCGTGCCTTTAAAGGCGTAATTGGGGTCAATTCTGTACCCGCTTGAGAAACACTGTAATCATAAACAGGTTTCGCACTACCAATTACAGCCATTGGCGTAATTGTAACTTTTTTTAAGTTTTTTTCATTTGGAATATCATACATTACTTGCGTCATAAAACGTTCACAAACGGTACGTAAACCACGTGCGCCAGTTTGCAACTTTTCCGCTTGCTCTGCGATTTTATCAATACTTTCTGGCGTAAATTCAAGTTGAACGTTCTCCACAGCCAACATCTTTTCGTACTGCGAAATTAAAGAATTGCGTGGTTTAACTAAGGCTTCTTTCAAAGCTTCACGGCTAAGTGCCTTTAAAATTACATTGACTGGGAAACGTCCGCAAAACTCTGGAATCATACCAAAAGTTGCGAAATCATCTGCCATTAAGTGTTGTTTTAAAACCTGAAAATCATCTAACAATAAAGTTTCGCGTTCCCCCATACGAACACGAACAATGCCCGGTAAATCAACAAACGCTCCACCACAAATAAACAAAATATTATTTGTGTCAATTTTTAATTGTTGACCATGATATTCCACATCAGCGATTGTGCCTTCCACAATTTTCAGCATGATTTGTTGGATACTTTCACCTTTTGAACGGTTGACTCCGGTAACCAACTTATCAATTTCGTCCAAGAAAACAATACCCATTTCGGCAGCGCGTACATCACCATTAGTTTTATCTAATAGTTTTACCAACATCTTGTTAATTTCTTCACTGATATTATCGGAAGCCACGATTGCGGTTGCATCGGTTGAGACGAAGTTAGTGTTCAATATTTTTGTCAAAGACGAAACAAGCAAAGTTTTACCCGAACCTGTCGGTCCCAGCATCATAATATTACTTTTCTTAACTTCAACATCATTCACGCCCGATTGAGCAAATTGGACGCGTTTATAGTGGTTATAGACTGCAACAGCCAAAACACGCTTTGCATCGTCTTGACCAATTACATATTCATCAAGTTTGGCAACAATCTCGGCTGGAGTAAATAGATTAATCATATAAATATGATATCCGAAAAAACTTATTACATCAAATCAAATTTAATTAAAAAAACCAGCTTTCACTGGTTTTAAAGCAATACTTGGCAGGGGGTAAAGGAATTGAACCCTTATGAGCGGTTTTGGAGACCGCCATTCTACCATTAAATTAACCCCCTACGGCTATTTATATAATAGCCAATAATTGCATAGTTGTCAAATTATGATTTTATATTCAACATATATTGTTGGGAGCCGTTTGAATAATAAACATTTGTGCCGTCCGTCCAAATAAAAGCAGGATATGCCGGGCCAGGACCAACCCATTCGGTTTTATCCCAAGTTTCATTTGTTTTGTTGAAAATATATAAATTACCATCAATAATGCAATACAGTTCGTCATTAATGGTTAATCTCGCACTGACAGGTGTACATAAAACATTATTGACTGGATACCAAAAACCATTATCCGCTCTTTTGTAATGCTCATTTTCGTAGCCAGACTTTTCAT
>JAZSQY010000018.1:0-2232 GCA_045538225.1 Clostridia bacterium
ATAAACAAGGTTGGTGCTACAACTTCATTTGCTTTAATTTGTTCTTTTTTCTTGTTTGCCATTTTATTATCCTCCAATTTTAATTTCTTTTTCTAAAAGTCATCAAAATATCTGAATTGATATTTTTAGGCTTGCCGTTTATATTAATTGTGCCCTTTAAAGAAACTGTAGTATCATTAGTAACAGTGAAAGGTCCTTGATCTTCATCTTGCAAAACTAAAGTGTTACGATTATCAGCATTATAAGTTACACCATCAATATCTAAATATGTAACTTTTCCCGAAACATTGATTTTTTGGGGATCAACTGTAAAACTACGATTTACAGATTTTTTATAAAGATAACTATCTGGACCCGGAACAATTCCGCTGATACTAACTCTACATTCTTTATTTTGAAAAGATGCGACAACCTGAACTGATTTACCGGTACGTTTAGCAAATAAAACTGTTCCGGCATCATTTGTTCTTGTTTGTCCACCAACACTTAAAGAACAACCATCATGATCTTCTCGTATATGCTTGGGAAGTACTTTAATATGTAAAATTTTCCAAATAATGATGAATAATATAATAAATATTATAATTCTAATCAACCACTTAAGCCAGAGTGGCGTATTGCTTAAGGTAATGGTTTCAGAATCATCGGCCGTTGATTTTCTACCAACCACGTCGGTATATGTGGCAGAGATTTTAATTTGGTAATCGCCTTCATCAAGACCATCGGTCGAGTTAAACTTAATCAAATATGAAGAATTGTTTTCATCAGGATTTAAAGTGTGTTTTATTTTACCACTATCAACATCAAGCTTTATTCTGGCAAACTGCTCTGCGGTTAAAGGTTCACCATTAATATATAATTTTACTTCAATTTCTTCACTTTGTTCTAACTCGTCGATGACTATATAGTCTTGATTAACAATTACGCTAATATTAAAATCCGATTTATCTTCATCAATATAGTAAGATAGCGGCCTTTTTGCTTTGGCTTCTTCACTGCCTTGTGCGGTATAGAACGCTTCAAGTGATACCGAGCACTTTCCACAAACCGTATCTTTGGGTGAATCAGGATTTTTATATGTAAGGCTTAATTTATAATGATCATCTGCAAATTCCGGTTTAATTGCGGCATTGCTTGAATCCTCATCCCATGCAAGCTTAACCTCATTAAGTTCCTCACCCGTTAATTGTTTACCCTGATAATATACTTTAACAATATATGGACTGCCTTTTTCAAGAGACTGGAGTGAATAAACCTTTTCACCACCAGAAATATCAAGTTTGAGCTTACCTGCAGGCATTGCAACAACAGTTATACCGCCCTCGGGCCAACCAAAGTCAGTTGAATCTTTTCTAATGGTATAATCTTTGAGGTATGTGGCGGTCAAATTCGCTTCAAATTTATCGCCTAAACCTAAGGTTATTTCAACCTCACCGTTTAAGCCCTCGCCTGTAAATTTGTGTTCCTCACCATTTTTATAATAACTACCCTCAAATTTAGGAGTTCCAAGCAATTTGGCTTTGTCTTCTTCAATCAATTGACCGGTTTTGCCATCCTTCATACCAAACGAAACTTTGTATTTACCTTCATATAGTTCGTTTGGATCAACCTCGTTACCATCTTCGTCGGTGAAGACAAATGCAAGGTCAATGTTAGGCTCGTAGTAAATAGCAACGCTCGTTTCGTTGCCGTCGAATTTAATGTTATACTTACCTTTAGCACAATCGGTGTAGGTAACCATCATACCCTGCAACGATGTATCAGGATCAGATTTTTTATTACCGACAAATGATTCTCCAACACCACCATTTTTGCTATAGCTTGTTGACGAGGTGTTTTCTACCTTGCCCATTTCTTTGCCATCAGAACCTGTGACTTTAAGGTTGGTAATATCTTTGCCTTGAACAAAGACAATTACCTTGTTCATTGAAATATCAAAGTTAATTGTCTTTCCATCGTTCTTTAACTCATCACGACCAAAAATTTTGTTACACATAGTCGTTAGATGTTTTAATACGTCTTCACTATTCTTGGCGTGTTTTTTTGCAAAGTAATCTGATTCTGCTTTTGATGGCATTACTGCTTGTTCACCAACACCCAAATACATTACTGTCATATCGGCTGTTGCCAAATCATTAAATCGAGAATCTAATGCTTTTATAGTTTCCTTTTCGCTTTTACCATCAAAAGAATCGCCATCAGTAAGTACTACAAGATATTTTTTGTCTGCTG
>JAZSQY010000078.1:0-18098 GCA_045538225.1 Clostridia bacterium
AATCGGCATTCGAAGATTGATGAGCTACACCATCGATTGATGTGGGTTTTAAATTCCAATCGTGGTCTCTGGCAATTAAATTCAAATCATGGTCATCAACTTCATTAAAATTAAAATAAGAATTGACCAAGCCACTGGAGATAATTTGGATACTTTCCGCGGTCGACATTTCGCTGGTTCGGCCGTATAAAGTTCCTGCCGGATCTTTGTGTAAGTGGATACCGTTCAAATTTGCTCTGTCTCGGTTTCCGGTTAAAACACCGCCGTGTTCTAACAAGTTGCAAAGCATAGAACCAACCGTCTGATCATTTTTACTGAAAGCACGCACACTGGGAATTTTGTTATCGCTGGAAGTTAGTGGCGCATAAGATACTTCCAAGGTCGCATTATTAATGTTAACGATTTCATCATGACTGTAACCCATATCGGCCAGGTTTTCATTCAAATTGTTAATCACTCTGGACAATTCAAAGCTGCCGTTGCAATATGTGAAAAAAGTGATGCGTGAGATGTTTTTTTGGGCTTGAGCAAGGTCCAGCTTGTTGCCATGTTGGTCCATCAATAAACGCAAAATGGCGTTTGCCAATTGCCTGACTTCGGGTTCGGTTAGCTTGCCGGTATCTTTTGATAACTGAGCATATTTAACGGACATAATATCAACATGGTCTAACGTCTTATGGCCCTCTTTGGTTTTAAACATTAAATCTAAATAATTTTCGGCAATCTTGGTAATACCATTCGCAAGCACGTTTGTTATAGTACCATTGCCAGATAAACACAGTACCGTAGGTTTTTCAAATTTTAAATGATCTAAATCCAGTAATTCCCAATGGTTTGTGGCGTTTAAATTGCGTTTCCCAATTTCCACAGTTGATTGACGGTTTTCTTGTGTCATACTTTTATAGTATAATTGACAATGAAACAATTATCAATAAATCATGTAAAATCTTTAATTGCTTTTTTTATTATTTAAGTTATATTTGAATTAATGAACGGAAATAGATTAGCAAACTGTCCTGATTTCAATTTAGGTGCGGCGCTTGAAAATTATCTCCCCAGTAATGAACAAGAAAAACGTGATTTAAGCGCAACAAAAGAATTTTTGGCTAATCAAGAAAATTTGTACTCAAGAACTAATTTGCAAGGACACATTACCGGGTCAGGTTTCTTATTCAACCAAGATTACAGTAAAGTACTGTTAACGCATCACAAAATTTTAAATGACTGGTTCCAATTTGGCGGACACAGCGATGGCGATGCCAATACACTCCGCGTTGCCATGCGCGAAACTTTGGAAGAAAGTGGCTGCGCAGAAATTATGCCCTTAAGCGAGAAAATTTTTGATGTCGATTTACAACACATTCCTGCTAACGAAAAGAAAAAAGAACCCGCCCACATTCATTACGACATTCGCTTTACGTTCCAAACAAACAATGAAAATTTTTGTATCTCCGACGAAAGTAACGAACTGCGCTGGTTTACCATGCAAGATTATGCCAACCTGCCGCAAACCGAACCACGCAAACGCTTCTTGCAAAAATGGCGAGAATTACGCCACCAAGAACTTTGTCGCAATACGGATTTTCATGCTTTTTTAATCAATACGGCACGCAAAGAAGGTATAGAAAAAATTGTTGCGGGTGGGATTGTTTTAAATAAACAACGCGAAATTTTGGTTTTAACGAGAAAACCCGACGACTTCTTGGGCGGCATTGACGAATTACCCAGCGGACATCTAGAAGACGGCGAAACATTATTGCAAGGCATGACGCGCGAAATTAAAGAAGAAACCGGCATGGACATCGCCACCATTGGATACTATCTTGACCACTTTGATTATTTATCCGGCAGCGGGGAAAAGACACGTCAATTCAATTTTGTCATTATCCCCAAAGATTGCAGTACCGTAACCTTAACCGAACACGATGCTTACCAATGGCAAACTGCGGCCCAAGCACTTGCCAACCCCAAAATTACGCCGGAAGTAAAAAAATGCATTCAACTTTTCCAACTCATCGAAAGTATTAAACAGAATTATTAACTGCTTCATGGGTAAGAGCAAAATTTACTTTTCGGCAGGGGTCGACCAACCTAAAATAAACTCCGATAATTATACGGCGTTAGAACTAAAAACTTTAATCAAAAACTGATAGTATATGTTATACTAAAAAACAGGAGAATGGTTTTATGGTTAATCAGCTTTTAGAAAATTATATTATCAAAAATATTTTACCATTATACGAAAAAAACGATTTAGGTCATAATATTGTTCACATCAAAGAAGTAATTAGAAGATGTTTTGTTTTGAATCAAACATTTCGATTAAACCTTGATGAGAATATGCTTTATGCGATAGCTTCGTACCATGATTTAGGAAAGTATCTTGACCATGAGCAACATCATTTAATTGCTGGTCAAATGTTTTTTGAAGATAAAAATATGTCCAATTTTTTTAATGACGAACAACGCTTAATGATTAAAGAAGCGATTGAGGATCATCGTTCGTCTAAGGAAGATAACCCACGGTCGCCTTATGGTAAACTGATATCGTCAGCAGATCGTAACACATCAATAGAAATTGTTTTCATTCGTAGCTTTTTTGTGGCACATGAAAGAATGCCCGAAATGAACATTGAAGATTATTTGAACTATACAATTAAAAGACTAGCGAAAAAGTACAGTGAAGATAATCCAGAAAATATGTTTTATGAAGATGAGGTTTATAAAAAATTTCTTGTCGATATGCGAAATCTCTTGAAGCAACCAGATAAATTTAAAGAAGAGTATTGCAAAATCAATCGCATCAAATCCAGAAAGCATAAAGTTTGCGAAGAACCGGGGCGTATTGATTTAGTTAGACAGGATTATCAACCAACAAAAAAATCGACATTCCAAAAAACAAATATCAATCACGAGAAAGATTTCCGCATGGATATTTTACTTGCAACCAATAATAAACATAAAGTCGAGTTTATTAAAATGGCTGCCAATGGATTAGGCATAAATTTTCATACCCCGAAAGAACTTGGTTTGAAACTTAATGTCGAGGAAAATGGAACGACAGCGGTTGAAAATGCGATTATCAAAGCAGCGGCACTAAGTCAGCTTAGTGGTATGCCGACTTTTGCTTGGGATATGGGTATGCGCATTGAAAAATTACCTGAGAACTTCCAACCCAATTTACATATCCGCAGACCATTTGGCAAAGAAGAATTATCAGATGCTGATATGGTTGAGTACTGGCGTAGTCTGGTGGCACAAAACTGCGAGAACGGAGAAAGTCCGGCACATTATTTTGACGGAGTCGCTTTAATGGACGGAAACAAACTGGTCCATAGTGCCAGTTTTGATGAAGGAACTTTTGTTTTTACATCAATTAAAAATGAAAATGGCATTCCTAAGTTCAATGCTTTTGATCAAGTTAGAAAAACATTGGATAACAAATACTTTTGTGATTTAACCGAAAAAGAAAATTTAAAATACGATTCTGAACGTACAAAACAAATCAGGAATTTTTTCCAGGTTGCCTTGGTTAAAATTAATGCCTTAAACCAAACATCAAAAGATAACAATACTACTTGTGAAAAACTGTAAATCGTGAATATGTAATTAAAGAAAACAGTCCACTCTTATCGCAGCCTATTTCTTTTGGTTCAAATTAAGTTTGTGTTGGCAGGGGTAGCAGGATTCGAACCTACGAATGCGAGAGTCAAAGTCTCGTGCCTTACCGCTTGGCGACACCCCTTTGGTAATATTACATATTATACATGACAGGATTGGATTTGTAAAGAATAATAAATAGATTATGATTTGGAACCGGCCGCAGCTTTTTTGATTGTCATCGGCAACGGATTCGCATTATATTATAATGTTGGTTTTCCGCCAGCACACAGGGGTATGGCCAAACGGTAAGGCAAATGGCTCTGACCCATTGATCGTAGGTTCGAATCCTGCTACCCCTGCCAAATCAATCCACATACACAATTATCCCTTGTTTGCCAAGGTTTTCCGTGGTTCAACTAATTGTTGAACCAATTACACTGAACAATCGCCCATTCACTCAAAAAGAACTGTTGTGGCGGTTGTTTGTTGTGTAAATAGTAATTAAAATTTCTGATTTATTAGATAAAGAAAATATGTTACATTAAAATGACAAGATGGATAAAATAGAAATTGAAAAACGTTCACACGAAATACTCAAGAATTTATATGGCAACAGTGCTAAATTTAGAGCGGGACAACTGGAAGCTATTACTGCAACTTTAACAAAAAAAAGAACGTTAGTAGTACAAAAAACAGGTTGGGGAAAAAGTTTAGTTTATTTTTTATCTACCAAAATTTTAAGAGAGCAAGGTTGTGGTGTAACTCTGATTGTTAGTCCATTATTGGTTCTGATGGAGAATCAAAGTCAAGCTGCCAGCAAATTAAATCTTCGTTGTGATATGTTGAATTATACGACAAAAAAAAGGCACGATGAAATAATACAAATATTGAAAAATGACCAACTTGATATTATATTTATAACTCCAGAAACATTGTTTAAATCAAAAATTCAAGCAGCATTGAAAGAAATTAAAATTGGGTTGTTTGTTATTGACGAGGCACATTGTATTTCTACATGGGGGCATGATTTTAGACTAAAGTATGGCGACTTAATTAAAGTTATTGGTAGTTTACCAAGTGCAGTGCCCGTTTTGGGTACAACCGCAACGGCAAATAATCGAGTAATTGATGACTTAAAAAAACAATTTGGTGGTGATGTTTATGTTTCAAGAGGACCTTTAACTCGAGAATCGTTAAGAATTAAAGTTTTATATATGCCGGATAAAGCACTTCGTTATGCTTGGATTTTAAAAAACATTTATAAATTACCCGGCACAGGAATTATTTATTGTTTAACAAAACGTGATTGTGATTATATGGCCGATTTTCTAAATAAGCATGATGTCAGTGCTATGCCATATTATTCAGAAGATGATGATGAAAGTATTGATAAACTTAAAATGGCAATTAATAAATTTCAACACAATGAAATCAAAGTAATTGTAGCTACAATTAAATTAGGAATGGGTTATGACAAAGGCGATATTGGTTTTGTCATTCATTATCAATGTCCCGCGAACGTTATCAATTATTACCAACAAATTGGTAGGGCTGGAAGGAATATTAATCAAGCTCATGCAATTCTAATGTATGGGGAAGAAGATAAACAAATTAATGAATATTTTATTGAAACAGCATTTCCTAAAAAAGATGATTGTGAAAAGGTATTAGAAGTATTAAGAACTCATAGTGGCTTAAAACTTAATGAAATTGCATCTAATGTAAATATTGCAATAAAGGAGATTAGAAAAGTTTTAAGGTTTCTAGAAAATGAAGACGCTATTTATATTACATCAGGAATGTATTACGCTGCCCCTCGAAATTATGTTTATAACGAAGAAATTTATCTTGAACAAAAAAAAGTAAAAAGGAAAGAATTAGAACAAATGCAAAATTTACTAAAAACAAAAGAGTGTTATAGTAAATTTATTGTTAATTGCTTAGATGATTTTACAGCTAAAAAATGTGGTCAATGTGCTAATTGTTTAGGTGAAACAATTTTTGATAATTATCTACAACCATGTGACACGGAAGAAGCACAACATTATCTTAATGGTTTGATTATGCCATTATCTCCACGTAGGCAATGGCCAAATAAAAAACACTATGATAAATTATCAATTAAATTTATTAATCAAAAAGGAATAACTTTGAGTAAATATGGAGAAGCTGGTTATGGTGCACTAGTTAAAAAGGACAAATATGGAAGCCAAGAATTTTGTGATGAATTGTTGGGAAAAAGTGTTGAAGTTCTTGGAAACCTTATTAAAGAGAATGGCATTACCGCTTTAACATTTGTTCCTTCATTAAGAAGCAATATTGTTAAAAATTTAGCGGAACGATTAGCGAAAAAACTTAAGATTGAATGTATAGAAACTTTATATAAAAAAACAGCAAAACAACAAAAATTTATGCAAAATAGTGCATTTCAATGTGATAATGCCTTTAATTCTTTTTATACTATTGATGGTATAAATCTCCCGAAAAAAATATTACTGGTTGACGATATAGTTGATTCTAGATGGACGTTGACCGTATGTGGTTACAAGTTAATGGAACAAGGGGTTGAAAAAGTGTTTCCATTTGCATTAGCGGATAGCAGTAAAAGTGAGGAATATGATAATGAATAAAAAAGATGATGAACTGGCAATTATTGCGTTATGCAGTCAAATTGGAATTACTAACGAATTGAAACCACTAGAAAAGCGAGAGTGGAGCAATGTATCAAAAAATTTAATTGAACATCATAAAACACCTAAAGATTTATTTGATTTTTCGAAAAAGGATTTTTTATCGATACTTAATCTATTGGATGAGAAAGAAATCGCAAGGTATCAAATGCTACTAGAAC
Source organism: Clostridia bacterium (assembly GCA_045538225.1). Classification (GTDB taxonomy): domain Bacteria; phylum Bacillota; class Clostridia; order Christensenellales; family UBA1242; genus RGIG8050. Next base: position 6,455 of record JAZSQY010000078.1, read on the forward strand.
GAAGTCCAAGTTTGGCTTTTGAATTAGAAAATCTTAATAAATGTGGTATTAAAATTGTTACTCGGGCTTCCGCATCATTCCCGCAAAAAATAAAAAAAATGCTCGGACAACAAACACCGCCACTTTTCTATTATTCCGGTGATTTAAATTTATTAAATAAGCAATATATTGGCTTTGTTGGTAGTCGTGACGTCAATGAAGAGGATATAAAAAAACTAAAAAAATTAGTTAGTCATGCTTTATCACGTGGCTACGGGGTTGTTTCTGGTGGAGCCAAAGGAGTTGATAGTATTGCAACAATGGAAAGTCTCTACCATGACGGATGTGCAATTGAATTTCTTGCTGATTCGATGGTAAGAAAAATTAAAGACCATAAATATAGCCAATTTATTAGAGAAAAAAAGTTATTATTACTTTCCGCAGTAAAGCCCGACGCATGTTTTAATGTTGGCAATGCGATGCAAAGAAATAAATATATTTATACACAGTCATTAGCGACTACAGTAATTAAGTCTAATTATAATCAAGGTGGAACTTGGAATGGGGCCATTGAAAACCTTAAACAAGGTTGGGTTCTTGAATTTTGTCTAAAAAATGAAAATTGTTTAGGAAATAATGAGTTAATAAAAAAGGGTGCAATATTAATTAACGAAAATTTTGATTACTCAAATATCAAAAACAAAGAGGTTATAAAACAACAATCTTTTTTTGAGTAAAACTAATATTTAATCTTGAACGTGTATGTTTGGGTTCTACCCCTGCCATTCATAACCTATGCCAAATGGAGTTTTTTTGTTGGGCGGCAGGTGGCAGAAAATTGTTCGCTTTGTTGGTTGATTCGTGTTATAATGTTATATGAAATTTTGGCGGACGTTCTTTTTGTTAATCGGGGCTTTGACCGGTGTGGCGGCGGTGACTTATTTTGTCGCCGATAAGATTGCGGTTGATAAAAAATTATTCCTCATCATTGGCGGTACGGTTTGTGCGGTTTGTTTCATTTTGGGTTTAAGCTTTGCGGTGGCGGCGGCACGTGCCGACAAGAAAAGCAAGAACTTGTCAATTAGTTTACAAAAAAATGATTTAGTTTTGCAAAGTGGCATTGAATACGTGGTAAAAAAACGCGGGACTGTGCGTCCGGGCGAATACGTTGTTTTGGCGACCGATGAAAACAGCCGCAGCTTTACGATACGTGTTAATAACTATGTGAAAGAATACCAACACAATACCAGTTTGATTTTGTCCGAAGGCGACACGATTTCGGCGCGTTCCAGCAACGTGATTTTGCGTTAATTGACATTTCGAGTGAACCTTGCCATATTGATAGAGTAAATGAAAAAACACGCTACGTTAAAGTTGATATTATTAATGACGGTAATTTTCTTAGCGTATGGTTTTTTGGCGTTGGGGATAATAACCGCCGCGACTTTTTCGGATTGGAAAGTTTTCAATGACCAAAGCACGGAATCTTACACACAAGCAAATCCTTATGAAACCATTATCTTTTTAAATCCCGTCAATGATGCGGGTTTTACCGCCGAAAGTTTAAGCGCATGGAAAGCCGATATGGAACGTGTAATTGCTTTGAACGCGGGTCAAACCGAGGTTCCCCAAATTGTAGCGTATGATTGCGATTTCACGTTTTTAGAAAACGAAGACGTGCAAGCTTATCCTGTTTTGGTTACCTTTGCCAATTTACCCGCAGTCGTTGTTGATAAAAAAGTCACACCTTTCGAAATTGAATACACACAAACACTGCTTAATCCGTTGTCTTTGTTGCCGGGAAGCAGCGATTTTGATTACGCCATTATGTATACATTTGAACGCCGCCACAGTTATGTTAATACCGAGATTATGACGACGGACGAAATTGACTCCTATTATGCTTACCTATGGACGAACACGGACCCGATTATCATTAAAGATTTGTATCCCAATCGCCTACTGCCCTATATCTTAATTTTATTAGCGGCACCGGCCTATGGCGGCGTGATTTATTTGGCGGCGCGATATAATGATTGTAAAAAAGCAGAAAATCCTTTACAATAATATATGGCGATTGCAGTATTCGGTGATATTCATGGCAACTTAGAGGCCTTGGAAGCAATTTTAAAAGACATTAAACGTAATCGTAAGATTACAGACATTTATTATTTGGGCGATGCGATTGTGTTTGGCCCAGATAGCGCGGCTTGTTTAAAATTATTACGCAAACACAAAGTTCATTGCGTTTTGGGGAACCACGAGCAACGGATTACAAAATATGATGAATCGGCGACCGCGCAAACTTACGCGCACAAAGCTTTAATTGAAAAAACTTTTGAATCGTTGGATCGTGAAGATTTAGAATTTATTGCGCAAATGCCGTTGGAAATTAAACTTAATTACAAAGGTGCGAACATTTTGTTTACGCACTACTGTCACGATGCGAATGAAAAAGTTTTGGATACGCAAATTGAATTTACCGAAAAAGATTTACAAAAACACTTTAAAAACAAAAAGTGCGATGTCGTTTTCTTTGGCCATTTACACAAACGCAAAATCTTAATTGACGAAGAAAAGCACTCGTACATTTTACAAGGCAGTTCGGGTTGCGTGAAATCGGATAATACTTTTTACACGTTATTTGACATTATTGACAATTACGGCGTGGACGACAATTTCAACATTTATCGCGTCGATGTCAAATTTAATCGCAAAAAATTCGTCACCAAAATGCAAAATGCCGACTTACCGGGCAAGGAGGTTTTTGCCCCGTTTTGTTTCGGAATTTCATTTGATGACGATAAAAATAAAGGGAGTTTAGCATGAACGAACATATCAAAGAGATTGCCGAAAAATTTATCGAAGAAGAAGGTATCCCCACCAAAACTTCCATTTTAATGGCGAGTCTTGGTTTAAACAAGAACGCGGGCGATATTGCCGATATTGCTTATGGGATTAATTTTAACCAACACGCTTACAACGAAGAACGTCAAAAACAAATGGTTGAATACTTGGGTTACGCGATGTTGAATTGGCAAATTTTAGCACTGAGTACCGGTTTAAGCGCGGATGAAATCGGGAAACGTTTTGCCGCAGAATGGTTGACCAAACGTACGGGTAAAGCATCAATTAAAGATTTATTAAAACATTTAAAAACACCGACCCGCGTCCCCGAAATGGTGCAACACGTGAACCGCCCTGCGACAAAGGCACAACCAACACCGGATAAAGCCAAAGTATCAATTCGTGAATTTACACGCGAATTATGACGTTACAGCCAGATGAGTAAACCAACACCCAACACGAACAGATAGACCGCGAACCAACGTAGGTCTATTTTTTTGGTAATGTTCAGCATCATTTTTATGGCGATAATGCCCGACACAAATGCGGTCACGAAGGCCAAAGCCACACTGCCGAAGCCCAACATTTGGATACTGCCACCTTGTAATAATTCGTAGACGAACGAAGCCAGAATAATCGGAATGGACATCAAAAAGGAAAAGTCGGTGGCATCTGTTGAACTCATGCCCGCCAAACGTCCAGTGGTAATCGTGACGCCACTGCGGGATAAGCCAGGCACCACGGCCATGCCTTGCGCGAAGCCCATCGCCAAACTTTGCAACCAGGGTTTATTTTTTTCACGGGGACGCAAAACAGTCGGTAACATTAAATAGCACCCGCATACCAAGAATAGATATGGCAAAGCCGATAGAGTAAATAAACGGTCAATCACGTCTTTAAACAAGACGACCATCGTGCAAGTTAAAACAGTGGCTAACAATAATTGCCATGTTTGTTTTTGCCAGGGGTGACGGATTAATTGCCACAGGCGTTGGCGGTACACCACCACGACAGCCAACAAGGTTGCCAGATGTAAAATCAATGTTAATAACAGGCCACCGTCTGAAATCCCGCACCAATGTTCAAACAGCAACAAATGTCCACTGGACGAAATCGGTAAAAATTCGGCTAACCCTTGGACCAGTCCTAAAAAGATTGCAGTATACCATGCCATGCTTTATGTTTATGTTTTCGTTTGGCAAAAAATGGCTGGCAGTGTATTCTGTAAGTAATGCAACAAGAAGACTTGCTGAAACGTATCCGTTTATTCGCAACCATGACCACTGTGGCTTTTGTGGTCTTGATTGTAACTTTGTTGATTCAATTTGGTTTTATTGCCTTTTATCATAACCAGCTTACCAACCTGGAAAGAAACAACATTCAAATGCAAGAAGAAATTGAAGAATTACGCGCTGAAATTGAATACGAGAAAAACCAGGCAAATAACAATCAATAAGGAATTTCATGGAACACACGAAAGAAAATTTAAACCAGCAAATTCATCGTGGCCGGCGTAAAAAATTACGCGCCCGTTTTTTGGATAACGGTTTAGATACTTTCAACGAATATGAAGTTTTAGAATTTGCATTGGGCTTTTGTATCCCGCGTCAAGATACAAATCCGGCGGCACACAGTTTGATTGATAAATTTGGTTCTTTACAAGCCGTGATGGATACGAAACCTGCGGACTTAACGAAAGCGCTTGGCATCGGCGAACGAGGTGCCGTCTTTTTGCACTTTTTGAAACAGCTGACATCGTACTTGGCCAAACAAGCGGTGACCAAAGCCAAAATCACGACACCGCAACAAGCAGTTGATTATTTGTCTCCGCTGCTCCGTTCTTACACCGTAGAACAATTTGTGGTGGTCTGTTTGGATACCGCCGGCAAAGTTAAAAAGGTGCATAATTTCACGAATAATGAATTAGAAATGGTACATGTCAATGTGCGTGAGATTGTCTCCATGGTGACAGCCATGAAAACGGCGCAAGTTGTGCTGGCACATAATCATTTAAATGATGACCCGCGTCCGTCCGTGGACGATATGCAAATCACGCGTCGTTTGTGTTTGACCTTCCAAAACTTGGGTATTAAATTTTTGGACCACATTATCATTGCGGGCGAAAATGATTATTCCTTCCACCTGCACGGTTTATTGGACCAATTTAGAAGCTAGAACCCCGCATAAATTAGTAACGACAAACAAATCGATAAATAAATCCAGAAGTGAAACATAGTTAAAATATTGACAAAAAAGCCAATCGCGATAATAATAAATTAATGGCAAAAGAGTTCGTCGGTCAAGAATACATGGCGGCTACGCACGGCAAAGGACTGCATCAAGAGTCCAAAGCTTCGCGCGTTGTTTCACGTTTGACCGTGACGGGTTCGATTGTGGTAACCGTGGTTTCGGTGGCTATGATTGCTTTCTGTATTATCTTTGCAATGTGTCCGGTGGTGGGAACTTCAATGATGACGACCTTGAACGCGACCGGTGACAATACCGACAGCGCGATAACCTGCATTCTGGGGGAACCAGAACACAGCGATATTGTTGTTTGCAAACTTTATTTGAAACACAACACACGTTATTTGCATTACTATTACGATGCGGCGAACGGGAACCCGATTGCCAACGATGTTTTACGTAAGTTGGAAAAAAGTTCTTATGCCATGACGGACGAAAACGGCCATTATATGTACATCATCAAACGTTTAATTGGTAAACCGGGTGACGTTATCAGCATGACCCGCGTGAATGACAATTACTACATTTATTTGAACGGTCAAAAGTTAGACGAAACATACTTGGACCCACTGGTGGCCCAACCCGATGCCCTGAACTTTAAACAGTTGTGGAATGTGTTGAACGACAAAAAATCGGCCGATATGCAAGACTGGGTCACGGTGAGTTACAATGACTGTATCACCAACAACCTTTATCGAGCGGACAGTAACGATGTTCAAAGCAGCCGCTATATGTTGGTTGTTCCCAAGGACCACTACTTCTTAATGGGCGATAACCGCGGCTCGGCAGATAACGAATTTAATCACAGCTGGGATTCGACTTATTTCGGACCTTTGCCCACCGCCAATTATGTCAGCAAGTGTGTTGATGTCATTAATGAAGACATTACTTTGGCGCAATACTTGTGGCAAAAATTTGTGTACTACTTCGGCTTTGGTTGGGCTTGGCAACGATGAAACCAAAAATAGTTGTGATTAGCGGATTAACCGCCAGTGGTAAAACAGCTCTGTCCATTTTGTTAGCAAAACAATTCAACGCGGAAATTATTTCGGCGGACAGTCGCCAAGTTTATCAAGGATTGGACATTGGTTCGGCGAAAATTACCGCCGATGAAATGCAAGGCGTACCACACCACTGCTTAGACGTTGTCGACCCCGCCCAAAATACACGTTATTCGGTCGGTGATTTTCAACGTGATGCGTACGCGAAGATTGACGAAATTATGGCGCGCGGGAAATTACCCATGCTGGTCGGTGGAACTGGATTATATTCGCGTGCCGTGATTAACGGTTATGGCTTTGACGGGCAACCCAATGACCCGCGCTATGATGTTTTACAAATTTGCCTAGTACCACCAAACACGATTTTGGCACCCAAAGTGAAACAACGTAACGTGGAACGTGTACAACAAGGTATGTTTGACGAAACGCGTAATTTGTTGGCCCGTGGCGTGGATACCGATTTTCTGTATAAACTGGGTTTAGAATACCGTTTGAATGTGCGTTACTTACAAGGCGAAATTGATTTGGAAACTTATTATGACGAACTGTATCACCAAACCATGCAATTCATCAAACGTCAACGCACGTGGTACCGCAAAGAGAATCCAGCTTTGACCCATTATTTAACCGAGCCAACAAATTATTACAATGAATCCAGCACCTTAATCAAACAATTTTTGACAAAATAATTAATTTTTTTTACGATGAAGTCTTGATTTTGATTTTTTTTGTGTGTTAAAATTATAACATGAAAAAAAGCAAACTTTGCCAGTTTAACAAAAGTCACGTAAAAGTGGTTTTAGCTGGTGCCGGACTTGGCACGATTCTTTTTTGGGGTTGTATCAATGATTTTAAGAACAACAATAAGCGATTTGCTATCCACAAAGAGAAATTAAAACAACGCGAAGCAAAAAGTCACGCCATGAATCAATCAATGGATGACACGAATGCCAACCAAGCGAAGGCAGTATCCAAAAAAACACCATACATTGCTATTCTTTACCATGAAGATGGTAAAATCGCAATCATGGTTGACCACGAATATTTATCGCTGGAAGCTGCGACTCAAAAATATCCTGAATTGACCGCCAACATTCGCGAATACATCGCCAAAACGCACGGCACAACAACAAACACCGAAAGCGGTTTGGAAAAATAAAATTATAAAAGCAAGAAAAAACACCTTAACGATTTTGTTAAAGTGTTTTTTTATATGCATCATGGCAATGATAATGTTATTTCGCAACAATAAAGTTGACCAATTTATTTTTGACGTAAATGGTTTTCTTGATATCGGTCGGTAAATTTTTAATTGCCGCGCGACATTTTTCAACAACAGTTGCTTCGTCATCGCTGGTGTTAATGGTTAAGCGTCCCACAATTTTTGCGTTGACTTGCACCACAATTTCGACCGTATCTTGCACCAGAGCCGCAGCATCAACGCTTGGCCAGGTTGCATCTTTAATCGCGGGCCAAAGTTCTTCGGTAATGTGTGGCGCAAATGGATTCAACAATGTTAACAACGTTTGATATTCGTGACGGTTTAAGGAGCCTTGTTTTTCAATCGCGTTCATCAAAATCATGATTTGAGATACCGCGGTGTTGTACTTCATAGATTCCATATCGGCGGTAATTTTTTGAATCGAATAATTGAAAATGTATTTCAAAGCTGGACTGTACTCCGTACCTGCGGTAACTTTGTCTTGCAAAGCCCAAACACGTTGCAACAAACGGTGACAAGCTTTCACGCCATCATTACTCCAAACTGCGACTTCTTGATAATCACCAATGAACAAGACCCACAGACGTAAAGCATCGGTACCATATTGGTCGGCGACATCGCGTGGGTCGACAGTATTGCCCAAGCTCTTACTCATTTTTACACCGCCTTCGCCCAAGATGATACCTTGCGAAATACGAGCTTTACAAAATTCGTTGAGTGGGAATAAACCTTGGTCATGTAAGAACTTTGTCCAGAAACGTGCATACAGCAAGTGACGTGTTGTGTGTTCGTTACCGCCATTGTACAAAGTAATCGGCAACCATGCTTTCATTTTTTCGGGGTCGGCAAAAGCTTTGTCGTTGTGTGGGTCGCAGTAACGGATAAAGTACCAACAACTGCCCGCCCAACCTGGCATCGTGTCGGTTTCGCGTTTTGCATCGGCGCCACATTCCGGACATTTAACATTGACCCAGTCCGTAATTTTGGCTAACGGACTTTGACCATCGTGCGTAGCTTCATAACTTTGTGTGGTTGGTAATAAGACAGGCAAATCTTTTTCGGGAACAGGGACCATGCCGCATTTTGGACAATGAATAATCGGAATGGGTTCGCCCCAGTAACGCTGACGGGCAAAGACCCAATCATGCATTTTATAGTTTTTGGTTTCACGAGCCACACCTTGCGCGGACAACCATTGCGTAATGCTGGTTTTAGCTTCTTGCACAGTTTGACCATTGAACTGTTCCGAATTCATGAGTTTGGCTTTTTGTTCGAGGTAGACTTGTTTTTCCAAAGCCGCACCGTCGATGTTGCCTTCAATGACTTGAATCATTGGTATCTTGTGTTTAGTTGCAAATTCATAATCGCGTTGGTCGTGTGACGGAACCGCCATAACAGCACCTGTCCCGTAATTACATAACACGAAATCGGCAATGTAGACAGGGACTTCGCGTCCGTTCACAGGATTAATCGCGGTAATACCTTCCAAGCAGCAACCGTTCTTGTCTTTCACCATTTGGGAACGCTCAAATTCGCTTTTACGGCTGGCTTGTTGACAATAAGCTTGCACCGCGTCCCAGTTTTTAATTTGTGGTTGTAAAGCTTTTAACAATGGATGTTCGGGCGCCAAGACCACGAATGTACAACCAAAAATGGTTTCAATACAAGTGGTGAAAATTTTAATTTGTCCGCCTTGTTTAATTTTAAAATCAACTTCGACACCGTAGCTGCGTCCGACATAATTGATTTGGCTGGTTTTAATGTGCGGTAAGTAATCAGTTTCCGCTAAGTCATCAATCAAGCGGTCAGCATAAGCTGTCATTTTCATCATCCATTGCGGAATAGTTTTTTGTTCGGTTTCCGCATGGCATTGACAGCAGGTGCCACTTTCCACTTCTTCATTAGCTAAAATACCGCAGTTCGGACAATAGTTAACATTGGCAGTCCCTTTGTAAGCAATGCCCTTTTTGAAAAATTGTAAGAATTGCCATTGTGTCCATTTGTAATATTCAGGGTCACAAGTCGAAATAAAACGCGACCAGTCAATCGATAAACCGACACGTGACAATTGTTCACGGAAAGTCGCAGTATTACGCGCAACCACCTGTTGTGGTGGAATGTGTTCGCGAATAGCGGTACGTTCGGCTTCCAAGCCAAAAGCGTCAATCCCCATGGGGAACAATACATTCTTACCTTGCAAACGCAGACGGCGTGCCAAAGCATCAAGCGCTGTGTAACTGCGCATATGTCCGATATGCAAACCTTTACCGCTTGGGTACGGGAACTCAATCAAAATGTAAGCATTTTCTTTCCCGTCAACTTTGTCTTTGGTTTCAAAGCGCTTGTCTTGCGCCCAAACGTCTTGCCATTTTTTTTCAATAGCGCGAAAATCATAGGTTTCCATATTTTTTAAACTCCCCGAATTTTATTCGTCACCGTTTTCTTCGTCTTCTTCTTGTGGTTCGGCCACAGCCACAGCCACAATCTTCGCACCTTCGCCGACACGCATAATGCGGACGCCTTGGGTATCACGGCTAATTTTTGAAATGTAACTTGCTTTTGTACGAATCATAGTTCCGTTGTCACCAATTAACATAATGTCTTGGTCAGCGCGGACTTGTTTCAAGTTAACCAATGGTCCAGTTTTTTCGTTGAACACACCAGCTTTAATACCTTTACCGGCACGCGATTGCAAACGATAATCGTCTGGGTCGCTGCGTTTTCCGTAACCATTTGCCGATACCGTCAAGATTTCACAACCTGGTTCAATGACACTCATATCTACGATGGTTTCGGTTTCGCGGTCAATGTTCATACTCTTTACACCAGCTGCACCGCGTCCCATTGGACGAACATCTTCTTCACTGAAACGGATACATTTACCCGAGCTGGACGCCATAATAATTTCATCGGCACCAGTCGTATGCGCAGCGGCAATTAATTGGTCGCCTTCGTTCAAGCCAATCGCAATCTTACCAGTACGCGCAATACGCGCAAATTCGCTACATTTGGTTTTCTTAATCATGCCGTAAGTCGTTGCCAACATGATGTGACCAATGTCGTAATCTTCCATTGGAATGACGGCAGCCACGCGTTCTTCATTCGCCAATTGTAACAAATTAACAATCGCACGGCCTTTGGAACCCTTCGCTGCTTCTGGAACTTCAAACGCTTTAATACGGTACACTTTACCTAAGTTCGTGAAGAACAATAAGTCATGGTGAGTGTTGGTAACAAACATGCGTTCCACAAAGTCTTCTTCTTTGGTTGCGTGTGTGTTCGAACCTTTACCGCCGCGGCGTTGTGCTTTGTATTCGGTCAATGGTAAACGTTTAATATAACCACAGTGGGTCATCGAAACAGCAACATCTTCTTTTTCAATCAAGTCGGCGATGTCGATGTCACCGTAGTCGGTGGTCAATTCGGTCACACGTTCTACCCCGTATTTTTCTTTAATTTCTAATAATTCTTTTTTAATCAAAGCCAATAATTTTGGTTGGCTGGCGATGATTGATTTCAATTCGATAATCAAAACGCGCAATTCTTCCAATTCGGCTTTTAATTTTTCAACTTCCAAGCTGGTCAAACGTTGTAAGCGCATTTCAAGGATTGCGTTCGCTTGACGGTCGGTCAAAATGAAACGCTTCATCAATTTTTCGCAAGCTTCAATTTTGTCTTTTGATTTCTTGATGATAGCAACAACTTCGTCAATGTTGGCCAAAGCTTTAACCAAACCTTCCAAAATGTGAGCGCGTTCTTCGGCTTTTTCCAAATCAAATTTGGTACGGCGTAAAACGACTTCTTTTTGGTGTTCCAAGTAGTAATACAACATTTCTTTCAAGTTCAAGACTTTTGGTTCATTACCAACCAAAGCCAAGAAATTGATGCCCATAGAAATTTGTAATTGGCTCAATTTGAACAAGTTGGTTAAAACAACTTGTGCTTGCGCGTCTTTTTTCAAAGTGATAACGATACGCATACCATGACGGTCGGATTCTTCATCGACACTAGTAATACCGTCAATACGTTTATCACGTACCAACATAGCAATGCTTTCTACCAATTTAGCTTTGTTAACTTGGTATGGAATTTCGGTCACAATGATGCGGTTACGGCCGTTATGTTCTTCAATTTCGGTCGTTGCACGCAAGACAATGCTGCCGTGTCCGGTTTTGTATGCGTGACGCAAAGCTGCACGCCCCATAATAATACCGCCGGTTGGATAATCCGGAGCAGGAATAATCCGTAGTAATTGGTCAATTTCGATGTCTGGGTTTTCGATTAACGCCACAACACCGTCAATAACTTCACTCAAATTGTGTGGTGGAATGTTAGTTGCCATACCAAC
>JAZSQY010000093.1:0-8412 GCA_045538225.1 Clostridia bacterium
TCTGTGGCCGCGGTTTTCAGGTAGAACCGCGCTTCGGCAATGTTTTCCAGTGCCATTTGGTAAGTATTGCCACGTCCGAAGTTAATGATGCCGATAATACTAATCACGGCGGCTAAGGCCACGATTCCCATGCCCAGCCAAACTTTTTTGTTAAAAATTTTTTTCAGTTTCATAATCCATATTTATGGGTACATTGACCACATTATGCAAAAAATGTCGGATTAAACTTTGTAATAAGTGAATGTAATTTCTTTGTAATACGAACCGCACGAAATGAGCAATTTGCCCTCAGGTCGGTCGTTGGTATTTGTAAATTCCGGGCTATTCGGGCGGATGTGTAAATAAAACATGCCGGGGTAGTACGCTTGCGTGATGGTGTTATGGTTGATATCTTGGATTTCCAAAAATTGTTCGGCGCCATCGTAAATTTTGAAAGTAATGGGTGTGGATAAAGCTTGGTCCATCGCCGTACCGGTACGCAGGATAAAACTTTGGTCGGTACTGATATTACAACGGTAGTTGCCGTGGTTTAAACCGGATAATTCGCTGATTTGTAAATCATTGGGCGTTACTGTCCCGGTCACAAATCCGCGCAACAATAAACCCAAGCCCATAAATAACAGGCCAAATATCAAAACCACCGCGGTAATAATACGGTACTTCTTGGAACGTGAAGCCGTAATCAAATCAAACTTTGGTTTGTCCGTTGTATTTGTCCCCATATTATTTAATATAGTATGCTGATAAATTCTATTTTTAGCAAATAGAAATATTAACAGATGAAAGTCAGGCAACGTGATAAGTTAGTTTACGGTGTAGGCGCTTTTGGTTATGGCACGGTCAACCAGATGCTGAATAATTTTCTCATGTTTTTTGGGACAGGCATTTTGGGGTTATCCGGAACTTTAATGGGTTTAGCCATTGCCATTTCAACCGTTTGGGATGCAGTAACAGACCCGCTGGTGGGTGCGTTATCCGACAATTACCGTGGCCGTTTTGGCAAGCGTCACTTGTTCATGTTTGTGGGGTGTCTGGGCGTTGCTGTTTTGAACTTGTTAATTTGGCGCATTAATCCAGTCTGGAATGAAACAATTAAGTTCTTGGCGTTGTTGGGCATTCTGTTATTAATTGAAACGTTTAATACGGTTTATTCCACACCGTATGCCGCACTGGGCTTTGACATGAGTCAAACTTACCACGAGCGCACCAGTATCCAAAGTTATAAAACGGTATTCCAATCCGCAGCCTTAATCGTGCCATCCTTATTAATGGGTTTGGTACTCAATCCGAAGATGGTGGCGACCATGCATACGGCGGTGGGCGGTTACCGCCTAATTGCCGTGATTACCAGCTGCCTGTGTTTGCTGACCGGATTTCTGGCCATTTGGGGGACACGCCGTTTCCGTGGACAAAGTCTGATACCCGAACAAAGTGGCACAACAAAACCCGCCAAAAAAGTTTCTGTGCTGGGCGCGTTTTTCGCAATTTTGGACGAACGCAACAACGTCTTTTTGATTGCGGCGTATGCGATTGCATTGTCCTGTAGTGCGTTTTTAACCACCTTGGGAATGCACGTGTTTACTTACACTTTTCATCTGACGTCGTGGCAAATTTCCTTGGTACTGGGTTGTTTGGTGGCGGGTGTGATTGCGGGACAGCCATTGTGGTGTTTTGTCAGTAACCGGATTGGCAAAAAACAAACCATTCAAACTGCACTGTGGGTGGTCCTGCTGGGTGTCACCGGCTTTGCGTTATTGTTAACCGTCCGCATCTTTTTACCGAATCTTTGTGTGCTGTGGTTGTTGGCATTGAACATCTTTATAATCAGTGGCGGCGTGGGTTGTATTTATTCGTTACCGATTAGTATGTTCGCCGATAATCTGAAAAACGAAAGCACGGCCATGGCAACCGGATTTTTAACTTTCTGTACCAAATGTACCAATGCGGTTGTTACTTTCTTGGTCGGATTCATGTTGGACTTGATTGGCTTCCAAAGCGGAATTGCCACCCAAACATTACAAGTCAGTACGGCGTTAGGTTGGCTGCTGGTCGGTGGTGTCACGGTATCCGGAGTACTGGCATGGTTTTTGTTTGGTAAATATCAAGACAAAGTTCGCAACTATGTGGTATCTTATCAAGATGAAATCAAAAAGGTGTGAGCCACAAATTTTAGCGGCGCCCTTGGCCGGCTGGACGGATTATGCTTTCCGTGCGGTTTTAATGGAATGCGGTGCGCGCGAAGTTTGGACGGAGATGATTAACGCCACCGCGCTGGTCCGTGATAATGCGAAGACGATTGGTATGTTAAAAACCGAACATAAAGACGGCGTGCGTCAAGTGGTCCAACTTTTTGGTCGCGAGGCTGGGGACTTTGTCACAGTGATTGAATCCGGTATGTTAGCCGATTATGATGAGATTAATTTAAACATGGGCTGTCCGGCGCCCAAGATTGTGAAAAACCATTGCGGCTGTGCAATGATGCGTAACCTGCCAAAGGCGCAACAGCTGATTGAACTTTGTGCCGCCGCGGTCAGAAAAACGAGACAACAATTAAGTGTCAAATTTCGTTTGGGTTGGGACCGCAACATTGCAGTGGAGTTTGCACAAATGTGTGTGCGTGCTGGTGCTATGCGGTTAATTGTACATGGTCGCTTAGGAATTGACGGTTACCGTGGTACCGCGGATTATGCCGCAATTGCTGCTGTGAAAGCCGCTGTATCTGTGCCGGTGATTGCAAATGGTGATGTCCGTGACCGCGCTAGTTTAGAAAAGTGTTTGGCGGAAACTCATGCCGATGGCGTCATGGTGGGTCGAGCTTTGTGTGGCGCTCCGTGGAAAATTAAACTAGATGACCAAGTTCCAAGCTATGAACGCATTGTGGAATTGATGCAAATGCAACGCCGTTTACATAACGCCAATCCTAGTGATTTAATTAAACATTGGCTGTGTTATCAGAAGCAGTTGAAAAAATATTATCCGGATTATCCGGTTCCGTCTTTGTAGGCTTGGTTTCGCGTTGGTTTAACGTGTAATAATGCGGTGTCGCTTGATAAGTGTTGCGGCGTAATTTTTTGCGGGAAAGTCGTTTGCTGCCTTGGTAAGTTTCAATGTAAGTATCGACCACGTGTCCGAGATGTCCGCTTCGCGTCAAGATGCGTTCATACTTATGCGGATTCTGTTGGTAATCTTGAATGGTATTCTTGGCTAAATTGTCTTCCCATTTTTCTTTGGGTTCCAAGGTTTTTACAATGTCGGTGTCCAAACGGTAATCAATGTGTGGTCCTTTGTCACGTCCGTAAATAGTGACGGTTAAGCGGTGATTGTGAAAACTAGTTTCGATATAAATCGGTGCGCCAGTATTATTTACGAATCGTAAATCAGCATTGCTGGAAACCATGGCGTCATGACCTAAGGGGACATAACTTGAACGTAAACTGTGGTGATGTGATTCGGTAATTTGTAAACCAGCTTGCACAGCGGCATTAAATAGGGTGGTGCTTACTTGGCAAACGCCGCCACCGATGCCGTCAACATATTCACCGTTAATGATAATTTTGGCTTCCCGGAAACCTTGCTCCGCGGTACGTTTGCCGACAATTTGGTTGAAAGAAACTTGTTCGCCTGCATTGACGCGCAACCCATTAAATTTACCCAATGCCAGAGCAATATTGCGTTCACGGTCGGGATTGTTGGTACAGTTCGTACTAAACCGAGCGCGTTCTTTGATGTTTTGTAAAATTTGTGCGGGTGGCGTGGGTGCTACTGTTTTGTAGTGTACACGCACCACCGGGTACTGATTGCCTTTGAGTGCCGATAAAATTTCATTGTATAAAAGTTCGCGGTCAATGGCGCGTCCAGTTTTTTGCCGACTGACCGTAAAGCGCGGTGTGGCGTGCGGGTGAAAATCAATCTGTCCGTCAAACGCTTGGATTTCGTATTGTGGGGCAATGCGGTCGATGTATTGCACAATGTCCGGGAAAGCGCCTTCAAAGGTGTCACTTTCCGTCATGGAAATGGCGCGCGAAAATAAACTTTTGCCGTGGGTGAGTTGGTATTTGTCCGTGTAATTGTACCAGCCGCCCTGTAAAATTTTGTCGGTTAAGACAACTTGGTGTTCGCCAAAATCTAACGTTAAAACGGTGGGTGAGCCCGCAGGGACCCAAGCACCAAACAAAGTGGTGACCAGTGCCACGCACACGCCCAAAATGTAACATCTTTTGTGGTTCATTTACCTTTATTTTGTGTAAAGCTCTTTACAAATATTAAAGATTGACCTATAATAGATGCATTCATGTGGGAGATGTATAGCAATCGGCTATACAGTCGTTGGTACCACTTAAAAGGAAAATTGAAGAAATGGCAGACAAACCAGTCAAAGCAGTTGTTAAGTTACAATTGCAAGCCGGCGCAGCGACTCCGGCACCACCGGTGGGTACTGTTTTAGGACCACACGGGATTAACTTACCAGGCTTCGTTAAACAATTTAACGATGCTACCGCGAAAGACAAGGGCTTAGTCATCCCTGTCGTTGTTACCATTTATGGTGACCGCTCATTTGACTTCGTGTTAAAGACACCACCAGCAGCAGTCTTGATTAAACAAGCATTAGGTTTAACCAGCGGCAGCAAACGTCCAAACACAGAAAAAGTCGGCAAATTAACCAAAGAACAAGTGCGCAAAATTGCAGAACAAAAAATGCCCGATTTGAACGCAGCGTCAATCGAAGCAGCAGAACGCTTGGTTAAAGGCAGCGCTCGCAGTATGGGCGTTACCGTAGAGGAGTAATCGTATGAAACACAGTAAAAGTTATAATAAAGTATTTGAAGAAAACAAAAATACTCATGCTTTACCAATTGCTGAAGCATTAGCTTTGGTAGAAAAAACTAAACGTGTTAAATTTGATGAAACTATCGAAGTTCACATCAATTTGGGCGTTGATGGTAAACAAGCTGACCAACAAGTGCGTGGTACAGTGGTATTGCCACATGGTACCGGCCGCAGCCAAAAAATCTTAGTATTGGCTAAAGGCGATAAAGCAACTGAAGCTGAAAAAGCAGGAGCAGACTTTGTCGGTGCTGAAGATATGATTACTAAAATTACTGGCGGTTGGTTAGGTTTTGACGTTTGTATTACTACTCCGGATATGATGGGGTTAGTTGGTCGTATCGCACGTATCTTGGGTCCAAAAGGATTAATGCCAAACCCAAAGAGCGGTACCGTTACTATGGACGTTAAAAAAGCAGTTTCCGATGCGAAAGGTGGTAAGGTTGAATACCGTTTGGATAAAACCAACATTATTCACTGTATCATTGGTAAAATGTCTTTCGGCGTACAAAAATTGCAAGAAAACTATGCAGTATTATTGGACGCTATCGTAAAGGCAAAACCAAGCGCAGCGAAAGGTACTTACTTAAAACGCATCACCGTTTGTTCATCAATGGGTCTTGGTGTTCAAGTTGCACCACAAATCTAATTGGTTTACTGAAAATGATACAAAAGGCAACTCTCACGCGGGGTTGCTTTTTTTATATTTTAATTGATTAAAGAAGTGTGATAATCTATTAATGGTCAAGCAATTTAACAAACACCTATTTTCTTGAGAATAAGTTGTTTGACCGCAACGGGAGCTCGTAGTTATGGACTATGTCTCTCGTTAGGGAGGTATTTTTATGAAAAAACATCTAAAACGATTAACACTTGGGTTGGTTGTAATCATTTCAAGTTTACTTTTGGTTGTGTGTATTGCCGTAAATATTGCCCGCAATAATAAGCCAAGCAACCAAACAATTAAAGAATCATATCTAGTAACTTTTGATAGCGGCAACGGTCATGCGCCGATTACGCGTGAAATTAAACATGGTAACACAACATCTAATATTGATGTCTCTCGTGATGGTCACATATTTCAAGGTTGGTATTTAGATAGCGAACTATTTGATTTTGATACGCCGATTACCGCAGATATTACTTTACAAGCAAAATGGGCGGTTGATATTTCGGGGATGTGCGAATACCGTTTGGCAACAGATGGCAAGTCATATGAGATTACTAAATATAACGGGAATGGAGTATCCGAACTTGTTTTGCCGAGTGAATATAATGGTTTACCTGTAACATGTATTGGTTTTGAGGCTTTTAGCTTTTGTAAAAATTTAACTTCAATTACTATACCTGACGGAGTAACCAGTATTAATTTTCAAGCCTTTAATCGGTGCGATAGTTTGACTTCAATTATTATTCCGGAAAGTGTTACATATATTGACCATGGTGCTTTTAGAGGTTGCGGTAGTTTGACTTCAATTACTATCCCGGACGGTGTGACAAGTATTGGAGATCGTGCATTTTATTATTGTACAAATCTAACTTCAATTACTATCCCAGACAGTGTGACAAGTATTGGCCGTGAGGCATTTCTGTGTTGTACAAATTTGACTTCAATTATTATTCCAGACAGCGTGACAAGTATTGGAGGTTCTGCGTTTAGTGATTGTTCAAGGTTGACCTCAATTACCCTTCCTGATAGCGTGACCAGTATTGGTGGACATGCTTTTGCGTATTGTACAAATTTAACTTCAATTATTATTCCGGACAGTGTGATCAGTATTGGTGGACATGCTTTTGAGTATTGTATAAATTTAACTTCAATTATTATTCCGGACAGTGTGACAAGTATTGAACGGTCTGTTTTTTATGGTTGGAATAGTAATCAAACAATTTATTTTAAAGCGGAAACAGAACCGCAGAGTTGGTTGGATGATGGTTACTTGTACTATTGTTCTGCCCGGGTGGTTTGGGGGTACAAAGAATAAACAACTTTAAAAATAGCAAGAACTCCTAAATAGTTTCAAAAATTGGCACGGCACTCCGCCGTGTTTTTTATTTGGCAGAAAATTGCGTACATGTTAGTCTGTTCCGGAAGTGGGGATACGAATGAAGCATGATACGAAGTTTGATCTTGCATGTGAGATTATGCAGCAGATGATTGCGCGTTATACGCAAGTCGGTGGTATGCAACAAAGTCTTACTTTGCAGGTTTTGCGGGAAGATGAAAAAGCTTTGTTGAATTGCGATGCAAATGTTATTGATAAAATTATTAACACTTATGGACCGTTGGTCTGTGCCACTCCTAAGTTGAGTCAACTTGCGATTCACCCGGAAAACTTAGATAAGTGTTTAAAATGTCCCGGTTGTAAGAAAAATTTTGATTTCGCAATCACGCGCTAAGCAACGCATTTTTTTCTTGAGCTGTTGGTGTGAAATATGTTATCATTCGTGTAATGAACGATAATACAAAAATCGAAGTTGCGCGCGAAGTCATGAATGCGATGATTGGTCGCTACGGACAAAATGGCTATGATAAAAACAATGAAATGTTAATGACCTTATTGCATGACGAAGCAGAAATGAATAACTTTAATTGGGAAGTGATTGATAAAATTATACATGTTTACGGTCCCATGGTTAATGGAGAAAATAAATGACACACGAAGAAATTAATGAAGAAGTAAGAAAATTATATCACCTAACGGATGAACAAATTCAAGCGATTACAAAAAATGTAATTAGCGTGATGGCAAAAGATTTGGTTCCATCAAAGAATCCATTAGTGATTGTTGTTGGTGGGCAATCTGGTTCCGGTAAAACTGCTTTGATTAACTATTCTTCACAATTATCCACAAAGCGCGAATTTGTGCAAATTGACAATGATTTTTTCCGCGGTTTTCATCCTGCTGTTGACCAAATAAAACGCGCTCATCCAGATTATTATGTAACAGCAACAGACCAATTAGGATTGGGCATTACTGCCGATGTAATTAAATATTTTACGGAAAATCGTTATAATATCATTTTACATCAAACCTTGAAAAGCAATCGTGTTGTTGATGATGCAATTACTAAGTTTATTGATGCGGGTTATACGGTTGGTGTTCGTGCTTTCGCTGTTCCTTATTTCGAAAGTAAAATGTCGCAAATTGAACGCTGTGAAGGACAGATTGAAACTTTGGGATTCTGTCGTCATGTTTCGGCGGTGTTGCATGATACTGCCTTGGAAGGGTTACCAAATACGATTGAATATATCGAAACCACGGGTAAATATGATTTTGTGCAAATTTTTAAGCGTGGTCAAAAAATCAGTAGTCCAGAAATGGTTTATTCAAAATTTAATCCCGCAACCAAAGAGCGTACTTTACAAGTTTTGAGTGATTGTAACAATGTTCAAATTCCGTTAAACGATAATCAAAATGGTTTCCGTTCTGCGCGTGTTGGTGTGGAAAAAACGCGTGAAGCGGAGGCAAACCGTTGTGCAAAAACTTTGGATGAAAGAATTCAACGCGCAGAAAACAATCCTGTTAATAATCCAGAAATGCAAATACATATAGATGAATTAAAAGAACGCTTTGATGCATTCAA
>JAZSQY010000062.1:0-13800 GCA_045538225.1 Clostridia bacterium
TATCCATTTTAACCAAATCAGAGCGTTGATAACCTGCGGCTTCATAATCCAAGCTGGCGTAGCCATGACTGCAACTTTTCATGCGGTCAAAGAAATCATAAACAATTTCGTTCAAAGGTATTTGGAAGTTTAGCAGCGTACGGTTATTATCCAAATGTTGCATATCCACGAAGACACCACGCTTATTGGTCGCCAAATCCATTAACGCACCAATGTATTCGGGCGGTGTCCACATTTTCAAAGTGACAATTGGTTCTTCATAATAATCAATTTCGGCGGGCTTTGGTAAATTACTTGGATTAGAAACATTTAAGGTACGCCCGTCGACTGTGTGCACAATATAGCTAACACTGGGCGCGGTAGTAATAATTTCCAAATTGAATTCGCGTTCTAAGCGTTCAGTGATAATTTCCATGTGTAACAAACCTAAGAATCCAACACGGAATCCAAAACCCAATGCAGTACTGGTTTCTTTGGTGAACTCCAAACTGGCATCGTTCAATTTTAATTTTTCCAAAGCATCTTTCAGTTCACCGTACTTGTCGCCGGCAATCGGATAAATACCGGTAAAAACAACCGGCAAAACTTCTTTGTAGCCCGGCAAAGCTTCACAAGGCTGCTGGGCCGAAGTAATCGTATCACCAATCTTAATATCGCTGACCGCTTTAATGCTGGCACAGATGTAACCAACATCACCAGCACTTAATTGTTCACAAGGTGTTTGCTTAGGCGTAAAGAAACCAACTTCGGTAATTTCGTATTCTTGATTGGCGGCCAACATTTTAATTTTATCACCAACCTTAACGGTACCATCAAATAAACGCACCAAACAAACCGCACCCAAAAAGTTATTGTAATAGCAGTCAAACAATAAAGCTTTTAAAGGTTGATTCACATCACCAGTCGGCGCAGGTAATAATTCGATAACTTGTTCCAAAACTTGGTCAATGTTGGTACCGTTTTTCGCAGATATTGCAGGAGCTAATCCAGCCGGGACACCAATGACTTGTTCAATTTCGGCACGCACTTTTTCCACATCGGCCGCAGGCAAATCAATTTTGTTAATGACAGGTAAAACTTCCAATTGGTTGTCAATCGCCAAATAAGCATTGGATAATGTTTGGGCTTCGACACCTTGTGTTGCATCAACAATCAAGATAGCGCCTTCACAAGCGGCCAAAGAACGTGAAACTTCGTAGGTAAAATCCACATGACCCGGTGTATCAATCAAATTCAAAACATACTCTTCGCCCTTGTAATTATACAGCATGCGTGTCGGAGTCAATTTAATGGTAATCCCGCGTTCGCGTTCCAAATCCATGCTGTCCAATAATTGAGCTTCCATGTCGCGTTGCGAAACTGTGTCCGTAATTTCAAGCAGACGGTCAGCCAAAGTTGACTTCCCATGGTCAATATGAGCAACAATACAAAAATTACGAATCTTTTTCACAAATACATTCTAACGTTTTTTTTTGTCGAGCGCAATGTAAAGATTGTAATATCCGATTTCACCAGTAGCAGTAAATAAATCCCACAACATTTTTTTTAGTTCCATAATCTTATTATTGATTGTAAACTGCGATTATATGCGTGAAACATTTGTCGAAGTGGGAATTATTATTAAAATTGTACGCAGCGGAGATTATGATGCACGCTTGGCTGTTTTTACGGTCAAAGGTTTGCAATGGCGCACAATCAAAGGTGTTTTTCGCCCCAAGGCTAAGTTTGCAGCCGCCAGCGGTTTATTTACGGTCGCAGAATTTACGATTTCTGGACAATCAGTTACCGGCATTAATGTTTTGGTGGCGCCCTATGGTTTAGCAAAAGATGTTAATCGCTATTATATGGCATGCAGTTTAGCCGATGCCTTATTACATTTGGATTTTGTGGAACAGGCACCCCAAGCCTTGGTCACCGCGGTCAATGCGTTTACGGCTTTGGCAACAACTGACCAAAGTTGTTATTTGATTTTTTTGGATTTTTACACCGCGGTTTTGGAAATCTTGGGTTACCAAAATGCAATTACTTTTGACCGCGAACATTTAACGCACAGTACAGCCAAAAAATTGGTACAACAAATGATTGAAACTTACCGCAACCATGTGGATTATCAAATTCAGTTTTGCGAAAAGCTATACCTTGATGTTTGAAGCTGCTTTTTTCATCACATATTCGAATGCTTCAAAAAAACCTTCTTTGTTGCCAGTATCAAACCGTTTAGCTTTAGTTTTAATAATATTTTTGATTGGAATTTGGTTTAATGCCGCAACAATATCGGTACCAAGGAGCCGACAAAATCCACCTGGTAATAAATAACGTCCGACTGCGACCAAGTTGCTGGTTGGATGTGTTGGTTTTTCAATAATTTGTCCTTCGGGTGAAACTACACCATAAGCATGAGCATTTTCCCACGGTACCGGCGCGGTAATAATAGCTGGATTACCGGTTTTATGATAGGCATCTAACATTTCCAATGTGGGATTTGCTTCAAAAAATATGTCATCGCAATAAGCTAAAACAAACGGTTCGTCATCGACAAAGCTGGCAGCGTGTTTGACACAATCCGCCACACCTTGCGGCAATGGCACGCGGCGATAATAAATGTTTAAACCACGGAAAAAATTGGTTTCTTTGGTAATGGGTTTCGCGTCCGGCGTGGATGCTATGCGGCGCGCCAAATAATCATCCACTTCGTAATTTTTATCCAAATAATTTAATAAACATTCGCGTCCCCGACCAACCAAAATTAAGACATCGGTAATACCCGCATCCTGCAATTCCTGTAAAATGTAATGAATCACAGGTTTGTCACCTAACGGCAACATTTCCTTCGGTACGGCTTTGGTAATGGGTAAAAATCGGGTCGCGTACCCGCCCGCGGTAATCACCGCCTTCGTAATTGTTTTCATGCCATTATATATGCAAACAAAAAACACGGCGTGTAACCGTGTTTTTGGATTTTTGGAGAATATTTACATTATTTTGGCAATGCCTTAGTAATCAAATCAGTAAGTGGCGTGATGAATGCAAGCATTAAAACCAAAACGATAACACCAATGATGGCATAAATCAATTGCGCCTTTGCATTTTTACGTTTGGTTTCATCCGACGCGGTAAAGAATTTATAGGCCAAGAAAATTGCCAAAGCAACCGCAGCAATTGCCAACAAACCAAAAATGGAAGTTGCAATAGTTTTAATGGTACTCATGATCTTATCAAAATTAGCGGTACTAATATCACTCATTTTATTTTTTTCTCCTTTTTTTATTTTTAACTGTTTTAAGTTTATTATACAGATGAAAAGCTGTCAAACAAATTTTATCAATTTTTTGCGGTTTTAAATTTGATATAATTGAACTTGCCGTTGTTGGTATATAAACGGATGTGGTTTGCATCATGGGCAAAAACCATGGGGTCGCCATTATCGCCATGTGGTTGATACAATACGGCCACCGGCAATTGCAAGGTATCGTCGTTTGTTTCCGTTGTGTCTTCTTCGGTACCGTCATCCGGGGTCGCCGCGGTATCATCTTCCGGCACGATGGAAATCGTGTGTGCGCTTTGACCGACTTTGATTTGATGAACGACTGTGCCCTTTTGGACGTAGATGGTATCACCCATAACGGTCAGGACTTTTTCCACGCCGGTCATTAAAACTTCGGGTTGTAAAACAATTTCGGAACCGTTGATGACCGTATAATAACGCAAATCGTCATTAATCGTACAAAAACCGTTGGCATAAACTTTCACGGTGTACCCGTCTTGCAGGCCCAAAGTCTCGCTTGGTTCGGTATATTTATAATCCGCCAAATTGGTTTCATTAATCAGGCATAATTTGTCTTCGGTAAGCTTAACATCGTTATTGTTCTTGACAACCACCGAGAAAACAAATTGTGTTTTCCCGTTTTGTGCCGGAGTAACAGCCAAAGGCGTGAAAGTTGTACCTTCGCGCTGGCTGCCGTCATCGCCGATTTTTTCGGGTTCACCGCCATCAATTGCGTGACGGTACATTAAATTGCCTTGGTTTTGGTCTTTTTCGGTGTCACGATTTTTGGTGTAATAAACGTAACTCATCGCCCCGCCGTAAACTTTTTCCAAGGTTTCATTGGTGGTATTGGTACGGTATTGACCCGCCATCGGAAGCACAACGTTTTCGACCTTTTCATCCAAGGTTGTAACGGCTTTTGTTTTAACATTAATTGTTTTAATCTCTTGGTCTGCGGTTTCGTGGACAACAAGATAGATATTGTCGGTTGAATCCGCCCAAACGGTAAAATCGGCTGTGGTTAAATTGGCACTGGAAGTTGTGTAAATCAAAGTATGATTTTTGCCGTCCAAATCCACGCGGAAGAAATCCAAATAATCTTTCAATAAATTACCGCGGTTATCTAAACGATTGTGCGGGGACACATAAATCAAATTATTTCCGAAGACCCACATGGCCGATTGGTCGTGCCCCGCAATTTTGGGAACGACGGCTTCGATACCGTTGTCTTTGTCGCCAATGTTGTCCCAGTCTTTTACCGCAACAACTTTGGTGTTGTAACCTTCGTCACCTTCTTGCAATTCAATTTTCTCACCAGCATCGTTTTTCGAATTATTATCATACTCGAAATCAAGTACGGGTTGTCCGTCTTCAATTTTCACGCGGAAGATGCCTGTATCCGGCATTTTGCCTTTGGCGTAGTATTCGTTGTCTCCGTATTGAATGGAAGAAGTTGCGATACTGTCACCGATGAAATACAGATAATTATCAACCAAAACGGAAGCGGTTCCATTACCGGAAACATAACGACCTTCTGGGATAGCATAAATTCCCGGTTTAAATTTTGGTTGTAAATTAGCAACGATTGCCCAAATAACACCAGAGACCGCAATCAGCGCGGTTAACATAATCAAAGCAATTTTTTTGGTAAAAATTTTAGCCATATCAATTATTATATCAATTATAGACCAAGAAAGCAAATTTTATTTATTTTTATGTTTCCCGCGGTGTTTAAGCAAAAAAAAATACTACAACCAAGGATTGTAGTATTTTGTTTTGGAGCTCCCGGTCAGATTCGAACTGACGACCTACTGATTACAAGTCAGTTGCTCTACCAACTGAGCCACGGAAGCATGTAACACATTATGCGTTACTTATGGAAAAAAGTCAACAACGTGTTTTTACTTTTCTGCTTTTTCTTCTTCGGCTTTGCGTTGATGATAATTTTTATAGCCAACACGTTGGTTATCGGCACCATCCCATTTACGTGCGCCGGTGACCAAAATTCCCAACAAAATGGCAGCGGCAGCGATGATTGCGATAATTGGCAAAACGATGTTTTCTGGAATCACAATCGCAGAAGTTAAACAAACAAAAGCAATGATTAAACAAACGGCACCCAGCAAAATCGTAAATTTACGGCCAATCACACCTTTGCTGCCCATAAAGATACCGTCGAGAATAAATTTAGCGCCCACCACACTGGCAAAAATCGTAGCCGCCCATGCAAGTGAATACCAATCAAACATTCCCGCCGTGGCAGGTAATTCTTTTAATAACCACAACACCAAAACTGCGGCCACACCCAAAACAATGAGAATGCGTGAAAAAAATCTTTTATCCATATAGTAATTATAGCGTGTTTATAAAATTATGGCAAGAATAATCCCAAGGGTTATTGCGGCAAAAGTAAATGCCTTTGCAAAGAACGAAAAGACTTTGCCACATGCACGTGGAACCTTACCGTACACCCTACCGGTCTGTCCATTAATATACATTTCATAACGCTGCCCTTTGTACTCAATATGGCGCAGATAAATTGGCAGCAAGACATATTTATATGTCACGTTATTAATACCGACTTCCATCTGCAAATTTTGCAACGTGTATCCCGGATACATACGGTTAATTTTATATTGAATAAAGTCTTCCGCGATTTTCTTGGCTTGTCCCCATGATTCAAGCGGTTCTTTCGAGGCTTGGCATATTGTGTAGCCGGAAAGAAACTCTTGTTGGAAAGCAACACCGCCAAGTTCGGTGACAAACGGCTGCAAGGCTTTTATAGTTTCGGGTTGAATGATGTCATTGGCCATGACGATGACTTCGTCAAAGCGATGTTCATCATTGCCCATCACATCGCGTTGATATGTATGACTGCGTGAATAGGATTTTCCATCAATTGTTGCTGTGATTGTTTTGGTTTGCACCGCCACAGCCTGATAATGCGTGGAAACGTCTATATCAAAAGTAAACGCCGGAAAATAGATACCGGAAACTTGTTTTTTCTTTGCTAACTCCTTAAAATCACCGGGCATAAAGAAACGTTTCGATAACCAAGTCCGTGCCCTTTGTTCGGCTTCGTCCGGTGTTAAAAGAAATAAGACAATTGAATCTGGACAAGCGCCTGGCATTTCTTTGGTTTTATTAATTTTCTTGGCACCACAATATTCGCAATCAACGACAAGGTCAAATTTTGTAATAACGCTCTTCGCGCCGCAATTTTCACATTGAAAAACCCTTGTGTCTTTACCCCAAACAGGAGCTTTGGTTAGCAATTCATGAAAAGATTTTTCAGTCGGCGTCAAAAAATTAACAATTGATGTTTTATCACCACATTTTTGACACACTAAAGTATGGTCGGCGATATTGAAAACTAAATCACCTTTGCAGGTTTTGCATTTTTGCGTCACTGTGGAAGTTTTCATTGTGGCCTTTATAATTTATTTCCACATTCAGAACAGAATTTAGAACCTGTTTTAATGGTTGCGCCACATTTGCTACAAGCGTTAGCACCTATTTTTGCGCCACAGTCCGGACAGAATTTAACTTTGGCACCAACACTGGCCCCGCATTGTGGACAAAATTTACCGCCATTATTATTCATTGTATTTGGGTCAGACATTTCTGCAAACATTTTTCCCATATTGGCACCCATACCCATGCCCATACCAGCACCAATCATGGTTCCGGCCATTCCTGGATTCTTCGCCGCTTCACGCAACGCATCGGCTTGAGCCAAACGCATTTCCACATCTGTCGTTCCACGTCTCATCATTAACGCGGTGTTTTTGTCTAAAGCTTTTTCCAATTCTTCTGGCAATGACAAGTTCTCAATTGTGAATTTGACCAATTCCAAGCCAAGACTTTTGAAATGATCGTTCAATCCTTGTTTAACGCGAACACTCAATTCGTCCAAATTCGCCGCAAAATCCAAAACTGACAAATTGCTTTCACCAATAGCATCGGTAATTCCCGAAATTAAAACACTGCGTAAATGGTCAGTAATATCTTGTGTCGTGAACGAGTGACCCGAGCCAGATAATTCACTTAAAAATACATAGGCATCTTTAACGCGGAAGCTGTAACTACCGAAACCACGCACACGCACCGCACCAAATTCTTTATCGCGAATGGTAACCGGATTAGGTGTTCCCCATTTTTGATTAGTAAATTGTTTGGTCGAAACAAAATAAATATCACTACGGAATGGGTTTTGGAACCCGTATTTCCATGACATTAACTTAGTCAATACTGGGATACTCTTTGTATCCAACTTATAATAACCCGGCAAGAAAACATCCGCCATCTTACCTTGTGTCGAGAAAACAACATTTTGTCCATCACGAACAGTTAAAACTGATCCTTTGGATACATAATCGTCTTTCATGTCGTAACGATAAACAATCGTGTTGTTTGAATTGTCTTTCCATTCAATATTTTTTAAGAGAGCCATTAATTATTACCTCCGTTTTCTTTATACTTCTATAAGATTAACATTAATCGCTAAATCAAGCAATAAATTTTACCCGAACAAGATATAAATAGTACATGGGCATAATATGTGATTTGTATGATGGTTGGGAATATTACATTGCTCGTGCAGAATTAGAATACAGCAAAAAAAATGTAATCGCCGCTTTACAGGAAGCCAAACTTGCCCAAACCTATGCAAAGACAAAAGCTCAACATAGTGCAATCGGAATATTTATCGCAAAATGTTATACCGCGCTGGGTGACTATGAAAAGAGTTCGGAAACATACCGCACTTTAATTAAAGATGGCACCTACCTACCGCCAATTATGATGGGGTTAATGTATAATCATTTGGAAGAAAAACAAACAGCAAAAGCTAAAAATAATATTACCGTCGTAAAACTGTTTACAAATATTAGGGACGATAAGGATGATAATGAAGATGCTTGAAATTACCTTACTGTTTTTAGGTTCAGTGATTGGGGCTGGCTTTGCAACTGGCGCAGAAATTATTACTTTTTTTGGAAAGTTAAATTTACCAGTCTGGTGTATTGCTTGTCTTGTGGGTCTAACCATGTTTGCAATTATTACACTCGAAATTGTTCTTTACTACCCCAAAATAAACACACAGCAAAACTTTAAACCATCACAGAAAAAAAATTGGTTCAATCAAATCACAAATCTCTGTTCCATACTGATCTATTTTGCTCTATTTACAGCGATGACAGCGGCAGTAACCGCCATCACCAATAGTGTCTTAGCATTAATTTCTTTAATTTTGAGCTTGGTAATTGTTTTATTTGGCTTTGATAAACTCTCAAAGCTAAATACTTTTTTAGTTTTAATCATTATTGTTTTGATTGTAACAACTGCATTACCATGGATTGGCAAGGTCAGGTACACAGTTAATACACATAATTGGCTTCATTTTCCCCATGGAATTATTTCCGCGTTCTTATATGCCGGACTAAATTGTTTCATGTTTCCAGAACTCATCAAAGCGGCCGGTAGAAAACAATCCAAAAAGACACTATTTGGTGCAGCCATTCTATCCGTAGGTATTTTGACAATATTAGTCGGCTTGATTTTAATGACAATTCAAAAAGCACAAACGACTACGGCAAGTATTCCATTGTTAGCGGCCGCACCAAACGCAATCACAATTACCATTATTTTCTTGGCAATACTTACCAGTCAGTACACTGCTTTGTTTGCACTTACTCAGCGATGCCGAAAATCAAATGAATTAGGTAGCCTAAAAATGATTGGCATATGCATTATTGCTTTTGCTATATCTTTTTGTGGGTTTAACGAAATTATAAATTTTGTCTACCCATTGATTGGCGCTTTTACTTGCTTTTTTTTGATTTTTTCTTGGTTGCGGATGCGTCTTCAACATTGATTGCATCAACAGCTGTTTCAAGATCTACACTTTCTAATTCTACCGGAGTAGTTATTTTTTCATCAACCGTAGCTGCGGCCATTTGCTCTTCAGCTTCTTGTAATTTAATACGGTTCAAAGCTTCCTCATTAACAACACCTTGGACCGCTTCAATCACAAAAGTCATAGGTACAAGATTCTTGTCGTCGCCAATATTCAAAGTTATGGTTTTAAAACCAGGAGCTTCTTCGCGGATTTCTTTAATGCGCCCTAACAAACCGGAAGCCATTTTAACTTTTACGCCTGGACGTAAAGAATCCAACATCGCCATGTAATCATCTTGAGCTTTTTTTTGTTTGCGTCCTTGCATTCCCATGAAAACGAACATGGCAATTAGAACCGCACCTAACATAATGTATGAAACAATATTACTAACCATAAATGCAAGTATAACTTAGCGCAAAATAGAATACAACCAATTTTTTATCATAAAGAAATGGATTATTGTCGAGTTTTGACGAGAGATGCATGTTAGATTAACAATGAACGTCGTCATGATAAAATCGTTGATAAAAATCGCGCTTAAATGCGACAAAACGGTCTTCACGGATAGCTGTACGAATGTTGCTCACAAAATTTAGTGTCCAATGGATATTATGA
Source organism: Clostridia bacterium (assembly GCA_045538225.1). Taxonomy (GTDB): domain Bacteria; phylum Bacillota; class Clostridia; order Christensenellales; family UBA1242; genus RGIG8050. Next base: position 9,780 of record JAZSQY010000062.1, read on the forward strand.
ACAGATAATAAGCGCGCACCAAACATTTCGCCAACAGAAATTAAGTGACGAATATAAGCTTTGGTATAATTACGGCAAGCATAACATTGGCAATCACTTTGAATAGGAGTAAAGTCGGTTTGGTATTTCTGGTTACGTATGTTGATATTACCATCATCTGTAATCGCCATGCCGTGCCTTGCCATACGCGTTTGATACACACAGTCAAACATGTCAATCCCGTTTTCCACACCTTCCAAGATATAATCCGGTGTGCCTGCCCCCATGAGGTAATGAGGGATGTCAGTGGGTAAATGAGGTGCCAAATTTTCAAGTTGTTCTTTTAAAACAGTAAACGGTTCGCCAATTGCAAGACCACCAACGGCAATTCCGTGTTTTGCATACGGCAAAGCGTTTTCCAAACTTTTTAAACGTAAGTCTTTGTAAAAATTACCTTGAACTATCGGAAACAACGACTGCTTGGGATTGGTATGAGCATTGTAACACCTTTTTAACCATTCCACGGTGCGTTGATCAGCAGCGACAACATTTTCCCTGGTTGCGCCGTAGGGCGAACAAATATCTAATTGCATGATGATGTCGGCACCTAATTTGTTTTGAACATCCATATTGCTTTCGGGCGTAAACTTAAAAACTTTTCCATCAATATGGCTTTTAAAAGAAACACCATCATCATCTAATTTGCGTAAATTTTCCAAAGAGAAAACTTGAAAACCACCACTATCCGTCAAAATTGGTCCATGCCAATTCATAAACTTATGCAATCCACCAGCTTGGGCAACAATGTCTGCCCCCGGACGCAAAAAACAATGATATGTATTAGCAAGAATAATTTGCGCACCGGCATCGGCAACTTCTTCCGGAGCTAGACCTTTCACGGACGCACGTGTACCAACAGGCATAAAAATCGGCGTCTCAATTTTACCATGCGGCGTTTGGAAAATTCCGGTACGAGCAAAACATTCGGAAGATTTAGCAGTTACTTCAAAAGAAAAATATTCATCATTCATAATTAAATTCCCTATGCGTGGTTGTTTTAAATAAATCGTAGATTACGTCATTCTTGCTGGCTCCAAGGTTTAAAATACGATATATTGTGCTTGTTATAGGCATATATACACCATACTTTTGTGCTAATTGATACATGGCTTTGGTAGTACCGACACCTTCCGCTGTTCCGATATTATCAGATAAACGATCCTGTATATACTCTTCACCATAACGGCGATTGTGACTGTTTTTACTAAATAACGTGGCTTCAAAGTCGCCCAAATGACTCATTCCAAAAGCCGTCATTTTATTGCCACCCATCTTTTCAATCAACAAAGAAACTTCATAGCAACCACGAGCCATCAAAGCACCCTTCAAGGAAGACTTACCCAAACCGTCCAAAAATCCTGCCGCAATTCCCATGACATTTTTTGCGGCTGCCCCGACTTCAACCCCGATCAAATCATCACTACTTAAAATCGAAATTAAAGGACTTTCAAATTTATTAATTAAATGCTTAACTGTGGATTTGTCATCACCGGAAATTATCATGACATTGGGTTGTCCAGTGGTTAATTCTTCAATGTGGCCAGGTCCCACCCAAACACAAATACGGTTACTGTCGGAAATGTTTTTGCGTAAGATTTCACTCAAACGTTCACCAGTGTTTTGGTCAATCCCCTTCATACACAACACAAAAGTTTTATTTTGCGGCTTCAATTCTCCAATTTTTTGCGCGAAGTCTTGCATAGCTTGCGCACTAATCGCAATGATAATTGTGTCAGCGAAGTCGATGGTTTCCGCCAAATTTGTACTGTAACGCAAGTTTTTAGGCATTTCAATGTAGCCATTTTTATGGGTTTTCATTAAATCTGCAAAATATTGATCACCTTCACGGCCCCACATTGTTACATCATTATATAATTTTTCAATTTGGTACCAAGCATGGAATGACGCCCAACGCCCACAGCCTAAAACACTAATTTTACTCATGCTCTATTATAGCAATAAATCTAATTGCAAACAATCAAAATCTGCGTAATAATACTGTATGGGGTTATTTAACTTTTTGAAGAACGGTATTACACTTGAAAAGAAAAAAGTTCAGGTCGCTGAGCCAGAACCAACCGAAGTAGATGATACCACAGAAGAAGAAACTATTGAAACGAACCAAATTGCAACGCCAGAAGCAGAACAACCAACGATGCCAATGTTTTCATCGCAACCAACAATTGAAGACCAACGTATGGAAGCAGCATCTGTCTTGTTAGGCGATAATGGTTTAACCGGTGGTTCTACACCATCATTGATTCAAATTGCACAGCAAGCACCGAAACCTGCACCGGTTCCACAACCAACAGCTGCACCGCAAACAAACACAGAACCACAACCACAAATATTTAATACACATAATAATGTTTCCGGTAATTTCAATAATGCACTCCTGGGACAAGTGAGCGCAAACCAAAATTTATTGGTGATTGCTCCTCAAAATTCGGCAGAAATCTCTACAATTTTGACTAACCTTGCCAATGGTAATGCTTGCATTGTTTCATTATCGAAATTCTCGATTCCAGAAGCACAAAGATTCTTGGATTACATCTGCGGTTTTGTGAATGCAATTAGCGGAATGATCATGCAAAGATCTTCCAATGAATTTATATTAACACCCAAAGGCGTTAATATTAAAAATAGCTAACCATTGTAAAGAAAAAAGGTGACCGCAAACAAGTCACCTTTTTTTATATGTATATATCCTATCATTCATCACCATTTGTTAAAACTTCGACACCATTTGCTGTAATCAAAACCGTGTTTTCGTAATGCGCACTCAGCGCCCCGTGTTTGGAAATTACTGTCCATCCATCTGAAGCAACTTTTACAGCATTACTATCCCCTTCAAAAATCATTGGTTCAATACACACAGCTGTATTTGCTTGAAATTTTTTACGAACGTGTTGAAGTAAACCAGAATTACGAACAACATAGTTGGGAATTAAAGGGTCTTCGTGTAAATTTTTACCGATACAATGACCACAGTAATCATGCAAAATGCTGTATCCGCCGATATTATTAATATACCCTTCGATTGTTTTACCTACAACTGCAACTTCTACTCCTGGCTTAATTTTTTCAACAGCACGATAAAAACAATTGCGCGTAACATCGATTAATTTCTGTGCATTTTCCGAAATTTTACCCACCGGAAATGTACGACAAGCATCTGTGCAAATACCATTAAAACCTACACCACAATCGACGGTTAATATATCGCCATCATGTATAACTTTGTTTGTAGGAATGCCATGAATAATTTCATCGTTGACGCTGGTATTACATGTATATTGATAATCATACACGCCTTTAAAACAGGGATAACATTGGCGCGATAAGATATAATCTTCCGCCATTTTATCTACTTCAAGTGTGGTCATGCCTGCACACAAATTTTGGCGGATATATTTAAACGTATCCGCCAAAACTTTGCCCGCATAACGCATATTTGAAATTTGCGCAGCAGTTAATTGTTTCATAAGCTTTTAACAGTGTCCTTTACCAAAGCATAGGTATCAGCTGGAGTATTTTCAAGTTTATCGTGTACTACAAAAAGTTTATTTTGCGCACGATAGAAATCCAAAATTTCCCCGTTATTCAATTTGAAATTTTCCAATCGTTTTTGAATAAATTCCGCTTTATCGTCGTCGCGTTGATACAAATCTGTACCACCACATTTTTTACACTTGTCGATTTGGTCCCAACGTGTCGAATGAATCGTACCACAAGCGCGGCACATGTAACGGCCACCCAAACGCGCATGAACAATATCATCAGTAACGTCAATAGCGATAACTAAATCAACTTTTAATACTTTATCCAAAGCAATAGCTTGATTTAAAGTACGGGGAAAACCATCAAGAATAACGCCTTTAGCACAGTCTGGTTGTTTCATGCGATCCATTAAAATTTCAATAGTAACTTCGTCTGGAACCCACTTACCGGTAGAAACATAGGATTCAAGTTTTTTACCAAG
>JAZSQY010000080.1:0-9128 GCA_045538225.1 Clostridia bacterium
TTATTTGGAAAACACGTTGCGCAAATCCGTCGACTTTTCGGGAACACCGGTCAGATTATTGTTACGCAATCGGGAGAAAGAATAATGTTTTGGTGGTTATTTTTACTATGTCCTTTAGCGTATTGTGTTGGCGGTTTTAACATCGCGAAAACAGTTGCCAAAATACGTCATGTCGATTTGTCTAAAATTGGCTCGGGAAATGCCGGGGCGACCAATGTTGGTCGTGCCATGGGTTTCAAATGGTTTATCTTAGTAACGCTCCTGGAAGGATTGAAATGTGCCAGTGTTGCACTCTCCGGTTACTTGTTTGTTAGCTTTTACTCGGGCACGTTTACTTGGTACCAAGCACCGCATTACATTGTTATTTTAGCGATGGGATTAAGCGCAATTTTGGGTGCCATTTTCCCTGTTTGGTATGGTTTCAAAGGTGGTAAAGGTTTAGCTACTACAATTGGCTTGGCATTTGTTTTGAATCCATTGGTAATGTTAGTTGTCATGGCTGTTTATATTCCGTTACTGGCGATTACGCGCATAATGTCTTTGTCGACGATTTTAGGCGTAATCACTTGGGCAACATTATCAATGATATTTGAGGCACCAGTAATACTTCCAGTGATTATTTTATACTGTGCTTGTGTTGTGTTGATTTTGTTTTCGCATCGTCAAAATATTGTGCGTTTGTTAACCGGAAAAGAAAACAAATTTTTATTAAAGAAAAAAAATTCAAGTGAAGATGTGCGCAATGCATAAGTTTTAAAAAATAAAAGTTATAACTGGGATGGGTTATTCATAATCATGACTATGAATAATCAAGTTTTTGAAAACATTGCGACGCGCACAAATGGCGACATTTATTTAAGGGTAGTTGGTCCTGTTCGTTGTGGTAAGTCAACTTTTATCACCAAGTTTATGCAACAATTGGCGATTCCAAATATCGAAAACAACTATGAAAAGCAACGCGTCATTGATGAATTACCGCAAGCAGCGGATGGTACCGCAGTCATGACAACGCAACCGAAATTTGTGCCCAGTCGTGCCGTGAATCTTAAAATCGGCGATGCCAGTATGCGTGTGCGCTTGATTGACTGTGTTGGTTATATGATTGATGGTGTTAGTGGCGTGGAAGAAAATGGGCATATTCGTAATGTCAAAACACCTTGGAGCGAAACGGAAATTCCATTTGATCAAGCTGCGGAGATTGGTACGCGCAAGGTAATTGTGGATCATAGTACGATTGCTCTTGTCGTGACCACAGATGGCACGATAACAGATTTACCGCGCGCAAATTATGTAGATGCGGAAGCCAAAGTTATATTTGAACTAAAACAATATGGTAAACCTTTTGTGGTTGTTGTGAATAGTAAAGAACCGAGTAGTGAAAAATGCCGTGCTGTTTGTGCCGAAATCCAAGAAAAGTTTGGTGTTCAAGTGCTGGGTATGGATTTTGAAAAAATGGGTGCAGATGAAATTACCGCCATATTTGATGGAATTTTGGCTGAATTTCCTGTGACCGGTTTTAAGGTCAAAATGCCAAAATGGTTGCAAGTTATGCCAGCGCATCATCCGGTCATTGAAGATGCAGTCGAAAAATTGCGCCGGTATACCAAAACAATCCGTCGCATTGCGGATAATAATCCCGTAAACGTTTGTGCCGATAGTCCTTATTTTAATTCCTTGGAAACGAGCGAAATTGATGTTGCAACCGGAACCATTATCTTTAATTTAGAAACCAAAAACGATTTATACTTTAAATTAATATCGCAAGAAAGTGGGTTAAATATTGAAAACGAACAACATTTAATGGCATACATTCAAAAAGCCGCCGGTAAAGCTAAGGAATACGACAAACTGAAAAATGCAATTGATGACGCGGAAACCAAGGGTTATGGAGTAGTGGTGCCAACTTTGGATAGTTACAAATTAGATACTCCGCGTTTATACAAACATGGACGCAATTACGGTTTAAAATTACGCGCTACGGCTCCCAGTCTACACATTATCAAAGTTGATGTTGGTACCGAAGTCACACCTACTATTGGAACACAAGAACAATCCAAAGAGATGTTGGCTTTCTTGGAACGCGAATATCAAACCAACAAAGAAGCTGTTTGGCAAACGCCAATTTTTGGTAAGTCATTAGATGAAATCATGCAAGAAGGTGTTGGTGCTAAAATTGCCAATATGCCGGCCAATGCAATGCGACAGATGAAACGCACCATTGGTAAAGTGGTCAATAATGGCAAAGGCGGTATTATTTGCATCTTGCTTTAGTCACACATTTCTTTTGCTCTGCATATAGAGTGTGATATGATTTTTGAAAATTTCATCACTTTTTTAAGCAAAGTACTGTTTTTCTCTGGGCTGGTAAACGATAAAAATTCTTTTCCAAAACCGCTTTCAAAGCAAGATGAATTAGCCTTCTTTCAAAAATTTTGGCAGGGCGATATGCAAGCAAAAGATATTTTGATCCGTCACAATTTGCGCTTGGTTGCGCATGTTGTGAAAAAATATAACGGAGCCGCCGAAGCCGACGATTTGATTTCGTGCGGAACCATTGGTTTAATTAAAGCCATTAATTCTTTTAAAGCCGATAAAGGCACGCAAATTTCAACGTATGCTTCGCGCTGTATTGAAAATGAAGTTTTGATGTTTTTACGTGTTTCCAAAAAACACCAACAAGTTGGTTCCTTGAATGAAAGTTTGGGTGATGACCATGACGGTAATGAAATTTCATTGGTGGATATCATTACCGAGGATCGTGAGCAATCTGCCGTTGATGAAGCTATGCAAAAACATTTAATGCGCAAGTTAGTTGCGGCCTTGCGCGAACGATTAAGTGAACGTGAGTTTAAAATTATTGCCTTACGTTATGGACTTAATAACCATATCGCTTTACCGCAACGTGAAGTAGCAAAACAATTAAACATTAGCCGCAGTTATATTTCCCGTATTGAAAAACATGCCTTAGAATTAGCACAAGAAGTGGTGCGGCAGCCGGCTTTCCATGATTTTCGGTAAGTTAAAAGTATTCGGATAATTTGAGTGGCAGTTACACAGAGTAACTGCTTTTTTATGTGCTATGGTTTAAAGATCTTCGTTATCATCGTCCCAAGCGTCCCACTCCGGCATTGTTGCTTTCTGTCGAGTTGGACTGCGTGCTTTTTCTGTCCTCGGTGTTGGTGACAGTTGATGATGTGCTTTGGGAACAAGTGGTAATTTTAATGGAAAAATTGCCAACAAAATTAAAATAGCCATGCTGGCCAAAGACGCGAGTAAGCAAACATAAAAGTACATCGGGTACATGGGGCTATGATAACGGATCTAACGGGGAGAATTATGGAAAATGATGTCATTAATCTAAAAAGTTTGTCGGCAGATGCGCCATTCATTCAATACAATGATTGGACAAATTTATCGGTCAAGCCGCAGTTCCGCACGGCTGCACAATCTACGCACACGGCTGTAAAAGCACCGCCGCGGCAACATAAAAAACAACTGGCCTTTCATCAATCACTGGCCAAGAGTCGGTTTGTGTTCGGTGGTAATCGTACTGGAAAAAGTGTTTGCGGAGCAATTGAGACTATTTGGTATGCAACCGGTTTACATCCCTTTGTGAAAGTCGAACATCCGTGCGATGGGTGGGTGGTCAGTTTAACTCGACAAGTCCAGCGTGATGTTGCGCAAGCCAAAATCTTGCAGTATTTGCCACCCGAATGGATTGTGAAAACTGTCATGGTTTCGGGAAGTTCTTTTTCTCCCGCACATGGTGTCATTGATTTTATTTTAGTCCGTAACATTTTTGGTACCGTAAGTAAAATTGGGTTTCGTAATTGTGAGCAGGGACGGGAACGTTTTCAAGGTGTTTCTTTGGATTATGTCTGGTTTGATGAAGAACCACCCGCCGACATTTATGATGAATGTTTGTTGCGGCTATTGGATCGCGGCGGTATTCATTGGGTAACCATGACGCCGTTAAAAGGGCGAAGTTGGGTTTATGATCGCATTTATCTGCGGCAAGAGCGGATGGCAGAGCTTGCTTGTTTTTGGATGAGTTGGGACGATAATCCTTATTTAACGCAAGAAGAAAAACAATTCTTGATTGCAAACTTACCACCTGATGTTTTAGAAAGTCGACAGCATGGACATTTTATTGCCGCGGAAGGTTTAGTTTTCCCTAACTTTGATGTTGGCAATATTTTAGAACCAATTGTTTTACCGGAAGCCGATACATATTATATTGCGATTGATCCTGGGTATCGTAATCCAACTGGTGTTTTGTGGGTGGCAGCAGTTGGAGAAAATTTGTATGTTATTAGCGATTATGAAGTCGCTGGTTTAACTGTGGAAGAACACAGTCACGCTATTTTACAACGCACTCTTGATTTAGGTTGGGATTTAAAAAAAGTTCGCGTCTTAATTGATAGTGCAGCAAATCAAAAAACTTCAGCTTGTGAAGTTTCGACCGCTATGCAGTACCGTAACTTTGGTTTGCCGGTGGATGCCAACGTTAACAAAAACTTGGCACAAGGATTATTGGAAATGAAAGTTTGTTTCGGAAATGCTGATGGTAAACGGAGTTTGTTCGTATTTAAAAACTGTGTGCATTTGATTAGCGAACTGCGTGGTTATTATTGGGGCGATGGTGAACAACCGCAAAAAGTAAACGACCACACCATTGATGCGTTGCGTTATGTCGTGATGGACTGGCGACGTATGACACATGATCAAACCGTTAGTTTGAATACCTTGGGACAAGCCAAAAAAGATTTAATCAAAAAGATGGCAGGAAAACGATATTTGTCGAAAAAGTTGTGATTTAATACTGGCGGGGAGGAGTAATGCAAACTAAACAAAGTAAAAAACAAATTATTGATAACATCATTAACGATTACGAAACACGCAAAGAAGCACGTATTAGTTTAGAAAATAAATGGAAGAACAATTTGAATTTTTACAACGGTGATCAATATGTTGATACTTACAAGCAGTATTACTGGCAATCGACCGAAAGTTTTAACCATATCGGACCTTTGGTAGAAAACCGCTTGTCAATCTTGGCTGAAGTACAACCCGAAATACAAGATGAACTTGTGCGTTCTGTTTTTGAAAAATTGCGTTTTAAACGTTTGGTTGAAGAAGGTAATTTTTGGCAGGAAGTTACGGGTTCGGTTTTTTACAAAGTTACCAAAGTTGACAATCAACCTATGATTAGCGTTTGTTCACCTTTTGAAATCTATCCTGATAAATTAGATGTTTCAAATATGGCGGAAATCGGTTCTATTATTCATGCGAAAAAAGTAAATGATGAATTGGTGATTGAAAAATGGAGCCGTGATCGTTTAACAATCGTGCGCGATCAAAGTTTGGTTTACGATGGCGAATTGCCATACCCATTTCCGTTTGTCCGTGGTACCAGTGAACTGGTTGCAGGACAATTCTTTGGTAAATCTGTTGTGGATCGCGTGATTCCAGTACAACGTGCCTACAACGCCATTAAAAACCGTCGCGCTGAATTTATGAGCCGTATGGCTTGTGGCGTGGTTGCGGTGGAAGATGGTAGTGTGGATGTTGATAGCTTGGAAATCGATGGTTTATGTCCGGGAAAGATTATTGTCTATCAACAAGGTTACCGTGAACCGAAGTTTATGGAAGCAGGTTCAATTCCTGACGAATTAACCAAAGAAGAAGATCGTTTATTGGCCGAATTTAACACGGTTAGCTGTGGTGGCGATTTGTTGACAAGCTTGGCTGGTCGTGCGTTGGTCGGTGAAGGTACTTTAACTATTTACAATGAATTGGCAAAACGTCAATTGCGTCGACCAATTCAAAGTATTGAAGATGTTTATGAACAAGTTGGACAAAAAATTCTTGCAATTTTAGGAGTTGAAAATGGAAACTCAAAATGAAGAATTAACCAAAGAATCTACGCAAGCTGCAACTTTGGAACAAGCGGAGATACAATCCACAGTGGACATCAATGCACTCCAAAAATCTTACAGTGAATTGCAAAGTGCATTCACGAAAAAGGCACAAGCTTACAAAGAACTGGAACAAAAAATAAACTCCATGCCCAGCCGGGAGGATATAATTCGGGAGTATTTATTACAAAACAACAGCGTTCCGGTACCTACGGTGTTGACCAGTTCTTCGTCTGCTTTTGACTTCGCTAAAGAAAAGAAGCCGACTACGTTGGTTCAAGCTGATCGGTTGGCTTGTGAATATTTCAAAAAAGGAGTCTCAAAATGATTACAATTGCAACAGCGGAAAATGCGTTAAAGAATATCTATTTAGATACTGTCATTAACGACATTAATAAAAAAACAAATCCATTTTTGACAATGGTCGAAGAAAACACCCGTATTGCGAGCGGTAAGGACGCTAAGTTTAGTGTTCGTTATGGCCAAGCTTCAGTTGGTGTTGGTACGGAAACTGGTGATTTGCCGGTTGGGGAAAACGAAAAATCAATCGAATTATCTGTTCCTTTGAAAAACTTATATGGAACTTTCCAAATCAGTGATAAAGCGTTGAAAGCTGCGTCTTTGGATCCAAATGCTTTTGCTTCTTTACTTGGTGGCGAAATGCAAAACTTGGTATCTGCCGCACAAAACAATTTGACCACCATGTTATATGGTAATGGTATGAAATTGTTGGCTGTTTTTGATAAAGATGCATTTTATGGCAGTGAACGTAAAATGATTAAAGTTGGTGTTAAGTATATCAACAACTTCACCAACGATATGCAGTTATTGGTTCTTGACAATACTGGTATGGCTGTGACTGATCCAGACGGTGATAACATTATTACCGAAGTAAATGTTGCAGCAGGTATTATCACATTAAGTGATGATTTGTTGGAAGTTAAAGCTGATCGTTTCTATGTTTACAGTGCAAACGACGATCAAACCAGCATGAACGGTATTGATAGTATTTTCATGCAAAACTTCTACGGAACCAACGTTAACAAAGGTGCAGGTATCTTGCCATGCAACTATCGCGAAACATCTGCAGAATTGCGCGTGATGGATGAAGAAGCAGTGTTGGATTTCTTGGATGCATACGAAGAACACTGTCAAAGTATGCCGGCAGATATTTTGTTAACACACCCACGTGTTAAAAAATCAATTTTTGAATCGTTAAAAAGTACACGTTCAAACATTGCAACTGCAGAATTGGCTGGCGGTTTCCACGGTTTTACCTTTAATGGTATTCCACTTTACAGCGATGTAAAATGTCAAGCAGGTAACTTATATGCCTTGAACAGCAAGTCATTCGCAATGCACCAAATTTGCGACTGGACATGGTTGTCGAATGAAGACGGCAGCATCTTGAAACAAGTGCCAGGTAAAGCTACTTATATGGCTACTTTGGTTAAATATGCTGACTTAATCTGTGATAAGCCTTTCTTGCAAGGTCGCTGCAGTGGTTTCTCGGCTTTGAAATGGAAAGCGGAGTAATGTAAATGCAAAAAATTTATCATGACCTTTTTCATATCTCGGAGCGGATTTTGCAAATTGACCCGTTCTATGAAATTTATTGGCACGGCGAGCAAAACCGCTTTGAGGTTTATTGGCATGGTAAATTAGCTTTCGTCGTCCCGTTTGATGCTTTGGATGTACGCACCTTGCAGTATGCACAGCGTACACGACGCGAAAACGCTGATGACATTGAACGGGAAATTGACGAAGCAAATGCAGCCATTTTTCAAGAACAAGCCAAAAAAATTCAAGTGATAAAAGATCAAATAAAGGATTATGTAAAATATGATTTTGAAAGATTTAATTAGTAATGCCAATGATATTCTCGGCTTGACCATTGATTGGCAAAATACAACTGCGGACGATAACTATCAACAACTGTTTGCTTGTACACGTTTGGTTCTCAATTCTTTAATGGGAATTTGGGAAATTTCCGACAATACAAGGATTGTTGCAGAAGATTATGGTTTGGATAATGCAACTGTGATTTACGGAATTTTGTCCGAATATGCGTTTGTCGCAGGCATGTTCAACGAATGGAAAGTATGGCAAGAAAAATATAACGCAGGGTTATTCAAGGTGCAGCATGGTAAAGCCCGCATCATGCCGGTTTACTAACTACCGCAGCGTTCGTTTCAACTTGGACAGCTTCGCCTTGCCTGTAGCTGTATCCAAAAAGAAAAACACAATTTACACAAACCAATTAGAAGGACTGAAAGGAACAAGCCAATTAACCGTAGTTGAATCAACACCAACTTACGGTTATGACCATGCGGTCGAATGGGGCCCATTTATTTTTGCATCAAACAATGAAGGTTTATTTTATGCTAATAAATACAAAAAAGAATTTAAAGTCTTGGAACAAACAGTCTTTCCGCCCGCAATGGAAGTGGTCAATAACCGTTTGTTTTTGTTGGGTTTGGATCGCGACCGTATCACATACTCTGTTGATTTAATGGGTGAGTGGGCAAGCGGAACCTTCTTGGAAAGTGCTTTATATTTACCATCAACACACGGCGCCTGTTTAGATATTCGTTATTACCGTGGAAAACTGTTGGTAATTTGTGAGCATGGCTTGTTTGCGATGAATCGCAATTTTGCATTGGAACACTTGGCAGACGACAGTGAAGTACTCAAAGCTAGTTTGGAAGACAGTGGCACCCGTTGCTGGGGCAGTGACTGGTTCAGTCTCGGTTACGCAACGGACACACAAACACTACGAGAAGTTTTTTTGAAAACCAACGTAAATCTTATTTTGACGGTTACGTCAAATCGTACTCAACGCAATATCCAAGTGAAACCGGCAAACAAAGTGCAAAAAATTCGGGTTAATCTGAACGGTGACCAATTTAAATTAGCACTTTGGCTCCCCGACGAAAGCGCGGATAATGTTGTTGTTTCGGATTTGTCGGCTATCGTAGCTTATGGCAAAAGGGGGTAAACTTCAATGAAAGCGTGTGTGGTCAAATTTTTTAAAAAGGTTTGGGCAATCATCATGCATATCTTCTGTTTCGTTCATTGCAAAGAGCATGACGATGAAACAGAGCAAAGCGAATAAAAAATTGCATATACGATGAACTTATGATATAATGGCATTTATGGATAATAAAAAATGGACAACAACGATTGGTAATCGTACAGTAACTGTGGAAA
>JAZSQY010000029.1:0-2794 GCA_045538225.1 Clostridia bacterium
TTGCTCCTGATGTAGCGGCAAGTATCTTTGCGAAAATGGAAAAGTTTGCGGGGTATGCGTTTAATAAATCACATGCGGCTTGTTATGCGTTCTTGGCTTACCAGACGGCTTATTTGCGTTACTATTACTATTCGTTCTTCATGGCGTCCATGATTAACAATCGTATCAATAAGTGGGATGATATGACGCACTACATTGCGGAAGTCCGTATGATGGGTAAAGCTTTGTTGCCGCCCGATATTAACAAGAGTGCGGCTTTGTTTACGGTTGAATCGGATAATGAATCAATTCGATTTGGTTTGTCTGCGATTAAGAATGTGGGTGAAGGTGTTGTTGCCTCAATTATTGAAGAACGCGAAGCAAACGGCGATTTCGTTTCATTTATGGATTTCTGCAAACGCGTACCGATTGAAGTTTTGAATAAACGCTGTTTGGAAAGTTTGATTTTAGCGGGTTGTTTTGATGGATTGGGCGTTTATCGTAGTCAATTAATGAGTATTTATCCGACCGCAGTAAAGGCAGTTGCGAACGATAAAAAAGCGGCAGAATCGGGACAAATTTCCTTGTTTGGTGGTGCAGAAACCAATGATGTTGAAGTTATTATGCCCAAGATTAACGAGTATGATAACTTTACAAAGTTACGTTTTGAAAAAGAATATGTTGGTATGTATTTGAGTGGGCATCCGTTACAAGAATATTTGGATTCGTTTAACCAATTTACTTTTAATACTTCCAAGATGCCGAAAGAGAACAACGATGATGAAGAAAACGTTGATGCCGAAGCAAATGCCGAAGAAGGGGGCGAAGCTGATGCTCCGGAGTTTGAAGATGGCAGCAGTGTGACAATGGGTGCTTTAGTGACCGAAATTAAAAAGGTTTACACCAAAGCCAAACATGAAGAGATGGCAATTTTAAACGTTGAAGACTTGTTGGGTACTTGTGACGTGATGATGTTCCCGAAAAATTGGGCACGTGTAAAAAATTTGATTGATAAAGAAAGTGTTGTCAAAATTACCGGTAAAATTTCGGTGCGTGATGGACAAAGTCCGATTATTATTGCGGATACCGTGGAACCCATGGATCGTAAAACTCCGGCTATGGAAATTCCAACAGGGCATCAAGTAAAGTTATACTTACGTTTTAATTTAAGTGACCCTGTGGTGAAAGCGGATTGCTTTAATGCCTTGTCATCGTACAGCGGTGATATTCCGGTTGTAATTAAAGATACGGCGACCGGTAATGCTTTTGCGCCAGATTTGAAGATTCGTGAATGTAAAGCCATATTATATGAATTAAATCAAATTTTGGGCGAAGAAAATGTTAAATTGCAATAATGAATGATTGGCAATCAAGTGTTGCAGTTTTAAAATTTTTGTGATAAGCTTGTCCCTATGATACAGAAGAATGAGAAGATTCGTAACGTGGCGATTATTGCGCACGTTGACCATGGTAAAACCAGCTTAGTGAATGAATTATTAAAACAAGGTGGAGCTTTCAATGACCACCAAGTTGTTGCTGACCGTGTGATGGACAGTAACGCGTTGGAACGCGAACGCGGGATTACTATTTTGGCAAAGAACTGTGCTGTGCGTTATAAAGGTGTGAAGATTAACATTATTGACACTCCCGGGCACGCAGACTTCGGTGGTGAAGTTGAACGTTCTTTGAAAATGGTTGATGGTGTTTTGTTGGTGGTGGATGCTTATGAAGGTCCAATGCCGCAAACACGCTTTGTGTTAGAAAAAGCTTTGGAAATGGGTCACAAAGTTATTATTGTGATCAATAAAATTGACCGTCCAGATGCGCGTATTAAAGAAGTTGAAGATGAAGTCCTTTCATTGTTAATGGATTTGGAAGCCAGTGACGAACAATTAGATAGTCCTTTCGTTTATGCTAGTGCGCGCAATGGTATTGCCGGCTTGACCGTGGAAAGTGCGACCACAGATATGCAACCTTTGTTGGATAAAATTATTGAATACTTGCCAGCTCCGGAATATGAAGATTCAAATGATTTCCAAATGTTGGTATCTGCAACCCAGTACAGCGAATATGTAGGCAAAATGGCGGTTGGTAAAGTTACCAATGGTCAAATGGCTGTGAACAATGCTGCTGTTCGTGTTAACTATTATGACGAAACCATTAAAACCAATTTTAAGGTAACCCAAATTTGTGAATTTATGGCGATGAAAAAATTACCGATTGAAAAGACCGAAGGTGGTGACATCGTTTGTATTTCGGGTTGTGCCGATGTTGGTATTGGTGATACTGTTTGCAGCACGGCTAACCCACAAGCTTTGCCATTTACCAAAATTAGTGACCCAAGTGTGGAAATGACTTTCATGGTTAATGACAGTCCATTAGCTGGTAAAGAAGGTAAATTTGTGACCAGTCGTCATTTACGTGAACGTTTATACAAAGAAGCAGACAAAGATTTGAGTTTAAAAGTGGCAGATACAGATTCGACCGAAGCTTTCAAAGTAAGTGGACGTGGGGAAATGCACTTGTCAATTTTGATTGAAAACATGCGTCGTGAAGGTTATGAATTTGCGGTAAGTATGCCCAAAGTTTTATACAAACACGATGAAAACGGCAAATTAATGGAACCAATTGATAAAGCTTACATTGATGTACCAGAAGAAAGTATGGGACCAGTTATGGAAAAAATGGGTGCACGCCGTGCCGAATTGTTAGGTATGACTCCACATGGTAGTCGTTTGAAATTAGAGTTCTTGGTGCCAGCGCGTGGTTTGTTCGGTTACAAACGTGACTTATTGACCGATACCAAAGGTGAAGG
>JAZSQY010000007.1:0-22924 GCA_045538225.1 Clostridia bacterium
GTTTTCATACGTTTACGGAAACCAACTGTACGACGACGTTTAACTTTACTAGGTTGCCAAGTTCTTTTCATAAGGATTATTCTATCATAGCATATCGCCGTCGTCAACCTTAACTTTGCGAAAAATGTCGGACTTTCCCAATGATTTATTTACAAAATTGTGAAAAATGTGTTACGCTATGCATCATGGATGTGAATGAAATTTGGAAACAAGCCTTACCGATTATTGAAAATAATGTTAGCAGTATCTCTTTTGACTTATACATTCAACCGTTGATGCCGGAAGCTTTTGAAGACGGAACTTTTATTTTGACCGCCATGTCGACCCGCGATGCGAACTATGCCCGTAATGAAAGACACTTCCCCCACATTGATTACGCGATTAAAGCGGTGGCACCGTTAGTGGAAAAAGTGGAAATTATTGATGCGGTGGAAAAAGAACGTCGTGACGCACGCAACAATCCGGCACCTGAAGTTCCTGTGGCCGAACCAATTATTTACAATAACAACATTAACCCACAACAAACTTTTACCAATTTCATCGTGGGTAAATCTAACCAAGAAGTTGCCGCTATGGCCGAATTTGTGGCCAAACACCCGGGTAAAAAAATTAATCCGTTATTTATTTACGGGCGTTCGGGTTTAGGTAAAACCCACTTATTAAATGCTATCGCGAATCAAATTTTGGAAGACAACCCCGCAACCCGTTTGGTTTTAACGACGATTGAAAAGTTTACCGATGACTATGTGAGTGTGATTAAACAAAAAGGTGATTTCGGAGCTTTCCGTGAAAAGTATCGTAATGTCGATGTCTTATTAATTGACGATGTGCAAGAGTTAGCCAGCAAGCAAGCCACCCAAGAAGAATTCTTCCACACATTTAATGATTTATTTGAACACCAAAGACAAATTGTTTTAACCAGTGACCGTCACCCGAACGAAATTGCGACTTTGTCCGAACGTTTACAATCGCGCTTAAAGAGTGGTATTTTCCAAGATATTCGCAATCCCGACATCGAAATGCGTACCGCGATTTTACAAAAGAAAGCGGCTTTGGAAGATAAATACTTATCCAATGAAGTTGCGTCCTATATTGCCGAATACTCCAACAAAGTCAACGAAAACATCCGCGATATGGAAGGTCACTTAATCAAAATTATCGTTTATGCCGAATTGAATGGACACACGATTCCCACCATCGAAGATTGTGCCGCAGCTTTGGCGGACAATTCCGATGATGCAGAAAATGCACGTGTGGGTGATACCGCTGCCCGCGTCATTGCCACCGTCGCCGCTTATTTCAGTGTTACTCCGGACGAAATTACCGGTAAACGTCGTACTGAAAAATTGGCCGATGCGCGCATGGTCACCGCGTACCTTTTAACCGAACGTTTGAAAGATGTACCTTTAACCGAAATCGGTGAAATCTTAGGCGGACGTACCCATGCTTCGGTGATTTATTCACGGGATAAGATTGCCAACCTGATGACCATGGAAAATAATAAGTTAAAAACCGCGGTCGAAGATATTTTAAAACAGTTAGATAAGTAACTCTATATATATAGGAAATACCCACGCAGCGGGTATTTTTTTATTGTCACATTTTGTCGAAATTTGTCGGACGATTTCGGTTGGTGGGGGGTACTTTTTTCCTATATAATAAAAACATGAACAAAACAAGAGAAGTACATGACAGTACAAATCCGGCTTTCGTAGTTGATTTTCTACAAGCCATCATGCGCACGGAAATTACCAACAAAGTCGACCGTGAAGGCAATACGTTATACGTCCATTTAACGGATGGTAATGTGGGTGTGGTGAAAGCCCCCAAAGTTGCCAAGGATACTTTGCCACCAGTACAAACGGAAGCAAAAATCCAAAACATTGCGACCATTCGTTACATTACGCAACATGATTATGGCTACGGCGATGAAAATCGTACCGAATTAGACCGTTTAGAATTACATAATATGGACGAATGCGCGACTTATGTTGATGATGCAGTAGCGACACAATTAAACGCATACTTTACCAATAATTTGATTGAATTTCATTGCAGTGGGGAAAAATTCTTACTGACTGTTGAATTAAAGCAATAGACACTGCCCCGAAATTCCGTTATAATTAAAGTATGAAATTTATTTGTGATGGTGAAGATTTAAAAAGCGCGGTTGCGATTGTGGCACACGGCACAAACAGCAAAACCGTTAACCAAATTTTGGAAGGCATTAAAATTGTCGCCGAAGGTAACACGGTTACTTTCTTTGCAACCGATTTGGAATTGTATATACGTAAAACAATCCATGCGGATGTGAAACAAGACGGGGTGGCTTTATTACCCGGCAAATTATTCTGTGAATACATCGGCAAAATTGGTAAAGGTCAAATTACATTTACCAGCAGTGATACTTCGGCTGTTATCGAACACGGTGAAGGTAATGACGGAAACTTTTCTTGCATGCCTGTTGCTGAATACCCAGATTTAATCAATTTGGAAGCTAAACCACTATTCTTTTTGAAAGGTGGCGATTTACGTGAAATTATTAACAAAACCACACCATTTACCGCACAAGATAACGCGCGTCCAGTTTTACGTGGTGCTTTGTTTGATGTTGATAGTAACAACAACACAATTACCGCTGTAGCTTTGGACGGTTATCGTTTGGCACGCATTACGAAACCATTGATTCGTCCAACTGGTTCAGCAAAATTAATTATTCCCAGCCGTGCGTTAGAAGAAATGCGCCGTATGTTGACCGATGACAAAGAAGAAATCGGCTTAATCGTGGAAAAGAAATTTGTGCAAATTGCGATTGGCAGCACGGTTTTTGCTTCCCGTTTGATTGACGGTGATTTTGTTAACTACCGCCAAATTATTCCGACCGAATTTAACTGTAATGTAGTTGTCGAAACTGCACCATTATTGGCTTCGGTTGGTCGTGCGGGTTTGTTGTCGGGTTCCAATAAAATTAATTTGTTAACCATTACCACCGCCGACAAGAGTTTGGAATTGTACGCAAACAACGACAAAGGTCAAATTAATGAACGCGTACCGGCAAACTTAGACGGTACCAGCATTAAAATTGCTTTCAATTCGAAATATATGTTCGATGCTTTGAACACGATTGACGATGAATTTGTTAAATTGTCATTTACTACCCCATTGGCACCATGTGTAATTACCAGTGCAAAACGCGGTGATTATTTATTCTTAGTCTTGCCAGTGAGGTTAGGTTAATGAATTATCAAAGTAGCGAAGCCATTAACCGCAGTTTCTCCGTCAATGACGAAGGGACAGTGGCATGCATGTTGACCAAAACTTTGGTGAAAAATTCCATGCAAAGGGCATATATTTTTACCAATTTATTTTTTTACGATATTACGGAACGCGAAGTAGAAAAATTGCGTCAAAAAATTCGCAATATGCATGAAATTGTGGTTCGTTCTTCGGATTTTGCGCCGGATGATGTGGACCGTTTATTCCCGAACATTTCGGCACGTTTTCACAGTGAAGTTGGCAACAATTCTTTGGACCCATTGATTAAAGAAGAATTGGCCAAAATTAAACCGACCATGATGTTGTCTTTGAGTAAAGCCGAACAAAAACAAATTGAACAAATGAAAATGTCGATTTTTAATACCGAAGTCAATAAGTTCAAAAAGGCTTTGATTATCACACAAGACAACAAAGGCAAACCGTATGAATTTACTTTGTCCGAAAAATACATCACTAACCTGCCCGAACGTTGCCGCCGCTTTATGAAACCAACGATTAAAATGTTAGCTTACATGGACGGTTTACAATTTGAAACGTTTGAAATTTCACCGAATTACAGAATTAAATATACTTGGTCTAATATTCATCCACAATTTGATGAAGAAGCTTTAAAAGATGAAATAAAGCAAATTATGACCAAAAAAGATACACTTAATCCGTTTGAAGACGCCGAATAAGGCCGTGATAAACCTTGCCGAGCTCCCCTTAATTATTGTATAATAAAGTTATGCTAGACATAAATTTAATCCGCAGTAACCCACAATGGGTACAAGAACAATTGGCAAAACGTGGTTGCCAAGTTGATTTCAGTACGGTAATTGAATTAGACAATACCCGCCGTAATTTGATTCAACGCAACGAAGCACGTCGCCAAAAACGCAACGAAAACAGCGCAATGATTGCGAAGTTAAAAAAAGAAAGGAAAGACGCAACCAAACAAATTGCTGAAATGAAAGCGATTGGTGACAAAATTGCGAACGGTGATACCGAATTAGCCAAAATTAACGAAAAGATTTTTAATGCTTTGGCAGCTTTGCCGAATATTCCACTACCCGAAGTTGTGGCTGGCGGTAAAGAAAAAAATCGCGTAGTTACCACTTTTGGTAAAAAACCAGAACTCAACTTTGAATGGAAAGACCACGTAGCTTTGGCAACCAATTTAGGTTTAATTGATTATGAACGTGGTGCTAAATTAAGCGGTGCGAAAACTTGGGTGTATACCGGTGCCGGAGCAATGTTGGAATGGGCGTTATTAAACTACTTTATCGATTTCCATATTGCAAATGGTTACAAGTTTATTATGCCACCCCACTTATTAAATTGGGAAAGTGGTTATGCGGCCGGACAATTTCCGAAATTTGTTGATGATGTTTTCATTACAAACTTTGATAAAGACCCCAAGAAAAGTAAATTCTTATTACCAACGGCGGAAACAGCTTTATTAAACTTACACCGTGATGAAATCATCAATCATACACAATTACCAATTAAATATTTCAGCTATACCCCGTGTTATCGTAAAGAAGCCGGTTCTTATCGTACCGATGAACGTGGTATGATTCGCGGGTATCAATTTAACAAGATTGAGATGTTTATCTACAGTGCTGCTGAACAAAGTCCCGCTTTATTTAATGAATTAGTACGTAACGCGGAAAAATTATTGGAAGGTTTAGGTTTACATTTCCAAACCACAGCTTTGGCGGCGGGTGATTGTTCGGCAAGTATGGCAAAAACTTACGACATTGAAGTTTTCATACCTTCTATGAAAGGTTACAAAGAAGTTTCGTCGGTATCCAATGCAACTGATTATCAAGCACGTCGTGCTAATATTCGTACCAAAGACGCGGACGGTAAAACTGTATTGTTACACACATTAAACGGTTCCGGTTTAGCTACTTCGCGCGTTATTCCAGCTCTTTTGGAACAATACCAAAATGCGGACGGCAGTGTTAATATCCCAGTAGCTTTACATAAATACATGCACGGTATTACCGTCTTAAAAAAGAAATAAGGAGTTTAATATGCAAACGACAAACAATGAAAAAGTTTCCATAGAAACCATTATCGCGATGTGTAAAAATCGCGGTTTTGTTTTTCCGGGTTCGGATATTTACGATGGTTTAGCCAATACTTGGGATTACGGTCCGTTAGGGGTAGAATTAAAGAACCGTATCAAACAATTATGGTGGCGTGAATTTGTTACCACAAACGACAACAGTGTTGGTTTAGATGGTGGTATCTTAATGAATCGCAATGTTTGGGTAGCCAGTGGCCATGTCAGCGGCTTTTCGGACCCATTGATGGATTGTAAAGATTGTCAAACACGTACACGTGCGGATAAATTGATTGAAAATCATGACGATAAAATTAACGCGGACGGTTGGACCAATGAAGCGTTGGAAGCTTACATCAACGAACATAAATTAGTGTGTCCGAAATGTGGCAAATTTAATTGGACGAATATCCGTCAATTTAATTTAATGTTTGAAACACATCGCGGAGTTACCAAAAACAACACTGACCAAATATTCTTACGTCCGGAAACTGCACAAAGCGAATTTATTAACTTTGTGAATGTACAACGTAGTATGCGTTTGAAAGTTCCTTTTGGTATTGGTCAAATCGGCAAAGCTTTCCGTAACGAAATTACACCGGGTAATTTTATTTTCCGTACGGTAGAATTTGAACAAATGGAACACCAATTATTTTGTCATGCTGATGACGCGATGAATTTTTATGAAAAATACAAACAAAAAATTTGGAATTTCGTCAACAATACTTTAGGTATCCGCGCAGAAAATCTCCGTTTCCATGACCACGAAAAACTTGTCTTCTATGCGAAAGCCGCTTGTGATATGGAATACCACTTTCCTTTTGGTTGGGGTGAACTTAATGGTACCCACCACCGCGGTGTGCATGATTTAACTAATCACCAAAACCTATCCAAAAAATCAATGGAATATTTGGACCCTATCACAAACCAAAAATATATTCCAACCGTCATTGAAAGTTCTCAAGGTTTGGAACGCCTTTTCTTGGCAATTTTATGTGATGCTTATCATACCGAATCATTGGCGGACGGTGATACTCGTGTAGTCTTGAAATTAAACCCGTCTTTAGCGCCATATCAAATTTGCGTGTTACCATTACAAAAGAAAGGTTTAACCGAAACAGCAACTCAATTATATCGTGATTTACAACAACATTTTAATGTAACTTACGATGACGCCGGCTCAATTGGTAAACGCTACCGCCGCCAAGACGAAATTGGTACCCCGCTTTGCGTTACCGTGGATTATGATACTTTAAATGACCAATCTGTTACAATCCGCGACCGCGATACCATGGAACAAACTCGTGTTAAAATCGCAGATTTACCAACAAAAGTTATTGACATATTTACAAGCTATAATAAGAAAAAAAATATTTTATAAATAACTTGTGTTGTGTGTGGGTGAGTTTTCTTGAAAGTAACCGTAAATAATGGTTACTTTTTTTATCAAAGTAATAAATTGTGCGTTCCTTGTTAGTTTGACGAAATGAAAAAATCATAATAAGATAATTTATGGAAGAATTTAACCAAAGAATTGTTGTTATTGAAGGACCAAGTGGAGCTGGTAAAGATACCATTATTAAAACTTTAACCCAAAAATATCCGGACCGTTTTGCAAAATTAATTTCGGTCGCGACACGCGCGATGCGTCCGCATGAAAGCCAAGGTAATCCTTACCATTTTGTTAGTAACGAAGAATTTGATCAAATGGTGGCTAGCGGTGATATTTTTGAATACACCATGCGCCATGGCGAAAAACGCGGCATGAGTGAAAAATATATTCAAGACTTATTTACAAAAAATAAGATTCCGTTAAAAGATTGTAATTTAATCGGCGTAAAAGCGCTTAAATCACGTTTTAAGAATGTGACAACGATTTTTATTACTGCGGATAAAAATGAAATTGAACAGCGTTTACACCGCCGTGGTGATGCTTTGGCGGATATTGAAGCGCGCATGAAAGACTATGATGAGTGTATGAAAGACGCCAAATATTATGATTATGTGATAAATAATGATAATTTTGAAAAAACAATCGACAAAATAATTGAAATTATATATAATTGACGTTATGGAAAGCACAAATAAAAAGGAAATCAAAATTATCTGCACCATCGGTCCTGCGACTGAAGAAGTAGATAAAATCAAAGGTTTGGCTGACGCAGGCATGAACATTGCCCGTTGTAACTTCAGCCATGGCAGCCACGAAGAACATGGCCGCAAATTCGCTCGCATTCGCGAAGTTAATAAAAAATTTGGTAAAGACATTAAAATTATGTTGGATACCAAAGGACCAGATATCCGTTTACGCACATTTGAAAACGGAAGTATTATGGTAAACCCAGGAGATATTTTCTCTTTGTATTGCGATCAAGATGATCGTATTGGTAACCAACAAGGTGTTGCCATTTCTCACCCAGATTTATATAAATATGTAAAAACTGGTGATACCATTTTAATTTGTAACGGTTTAATTATTTCTAAAGTTCAAGAAGTTAAAGCCGAAAACAAAGAAATCGTTGTAAAAATTGAAAACAGCGGTAAAATGGCTGACAAAAAAAGTATGGCTGTTCCTGGTGTTGACGTTCATTTACAATTCTTACGTCCGGAAGACGTTGCGGATTTAAAATTTGGTGTTGAACAAAAAGTTGACTTAATCGCAGCTTCATTTGTAAATAAAGCCGAAGATATCCGTGAAATGCGTAAAATTACCGGTAATACTCCAATTATCGCAAAAATTGAAAGCGTACAAGCTGTTGAAAACTTAGACGAAATTATTGCGGAAGCTGACGGTATCATGGTTGCGCGTGGTGATTTGGGTGTTGAATATCCATTAGAAAAATTGCCAACCGTTCAAAAAATCATTATCAAAAAATGTAACGAAGCAAATAAATTTGTTGTTGTTGCAACCGAAATGATGTTGAACATGATGCAAAAACCACGTCCAAGTCGTGCAGAAACATCTGACGTAGCAAACGCAGTTTACGATGGTACTGATGCAGTTATGACTTCGGAAGAAACCGCA
Organism: Clostridia bacterium; assembly: GCA_045538225.1. GTDB lineage: Bacteria > Bacillota > Clostridia > Christensenellales > UBA1242 > RGIG8050. The sequence continues at coordinate 8,355 of JAZSQY010000007.1, forward strand.
ATGGGTGAATTCCCAATCGAAACCATTCAATACATGCGCAAAATTGCGAACGAAGCTTGGAACCAAAAATACGGTAAATAAGCTATCGTCCAATAAAATAAAAAGCGTACCAAATCCGGTACGTTTTTTTATGGCTTTAAATAGGTTTTGGTGAGTATTTTGATTGACTGTGTAAATTTATGTGTTATCAATTAACTATGTAATCTAAGCGAAATTACGCGGTAAGATGTGTTTTAATTTTTACATAAAAAAACCGGAGTTACTTCTGCCCCGGTTTTTTATTTTTAATTCGTTTTATCAGTAATTGATAACGTCGACACGAATTGTTTGATCAAAGTAACCATCACCATTCCAATCAAAGTGCCATTCGAAGTATTCTTTTCCTGCAATATCTTCATAGTTAATGACCAATGTTGAAAGGACTTGTTGTACGGTTTGGCCGTTGTAATGGTATGCTGTTTTTTCATTGTCGATTACATCAGGTAATACCAATGCAATTTTGATGGTTTGACCGTTGTTTTCTTTTTGACTATTGTTCCAATCTAAGATATACAAGTCAAATAAAATATCAGTGTTTGTATTTGCATATTGGTCTGTGAATACATCCAAAGCAAGTGTATTACCGTTTACGGCTGCATTGTTTTCAGCGAAAATATTTAAGGTAGATTCGCCATTGAAATGGTTACATTTTGTGCAACGGTTTTCGTAAACGATTTGTCTTGGTTCTGTTTGTTCAGCTTTTAAAACTTCAACATGGTTGTGACCTTCTGCTTTGATTACATAATCAGCAAATGGTGTTTCGGCATTTTCGTCGGCAAAGGTACCGTGACAAATTTCGCATTCATAATATGCATGGTTACCTGCGTTTTCACAATCTGCTTCTGTTGCTGCGTGGTGGTTTAATTCGTGGTTTTTGGTTGTGGTTACATTTTCAACTGGTTCAAAACCTTTTTCGTCGGTCGATTTGAAATTACAATGTGCGTTAGAGCATTCGTAATATTCAATGTTACCATCTGCGGTACAGGTTGCTTCAACTGCTGCTACGTGTACTAAATCATGGTCGACAGTAATTTTCAAAGCTTCCGCAGTGGTGGTTGTTTCGCCATCTTTGTCGATGTATTTTTGACCGCAAACTTGGCATTCATAGTGTGCCGCCATACCATCTTGATAGCATTTTGCGGTTACTGCTTTAACAGCGACGATTTCATGTTGTGTGGTTTTTGGGTATTTAACGAAATCTTTACCAACCGGTATTATGCAATTTGCGTCTTCGAAATAATCACCGCAATACATGCAGCTGTAATATTCCATATTACCAGCTTGTGCGCAGTTAGCTTTAACTTCGTCGACATGGTGATGTTCGTTGGTTAGGTGGTCAGCTTTTTTCACCACTTTCCATTCAGCCAAATCAGTAGCTTTGATTTCGACTAAACCATCGGCATCCGCGAAATACTTTTCGCAATCTGGGCATTCCCAGTAATCTTTGGCACCTGTTTCTTGGCAAGTTGCTATATAACCATTAATTTTGGTTAATGGATGTTCGTGCGCGTTATCGTCCGCCGCATCAAGGTTAGGCCATTGCATCGTTGCTACTACACCGAAAACCACCCCGATGATTCCGATACAAATAAAGAGCCCGATTTTTTTAAATGTGTTCATTTAATTGTCCCCCTTTTTTCATTTGTTATATTCTACCATATCAATAGGTAAAATCAAGTAGTTAGACAAAAGTTTTTCAATAATTTTTTTTTCGGGCTGTTTTTGTGAAAAATCAAAATGGTAAAAATTTTACAAAAAAAAATTGCTATTGTATAATTTAAATATGAAAACATCAACTCAAGAAGAACCGCAAGTGATTGAATACAGTGATGAATTAAATGATGATTTCAGTGCGTCACAATCGGCAAAATCTTGGGGACGTCCTTACACATATTACCGCCGCAATCCGTTCTATAAATTGCATCATTTCTTTTGGTGTAAAATGATTGGCACGCCGGTGGCTTGGTGTCACGCAAAATTGCGTTTTCATTGGAAGGTGGTTAACAAGCGGGTATTCAAGCAAGTTAAAAAATCCAGTTACTTTATTTATGGTAATCACACGCAAAATTTCTTTGATGCCGCGATGTGTAAAATTATTGCACCCAAAGACAGTTATGTCATCGTTAACGAAAGCAACATTACGTTACCGGGGATTGGGTGGCTGGCACGCCGTTTAGGGGCTTTACCAATTTTACCCGATATGACAAACACGAAAAAATTTATCAAAGCCATTGATGATATTGTTGTGGACCGCAAACCCATCTTAATTTATCCAGAAGCACACATCTGGCCGTATTACACGGGGATTCGTCCGTTTGTGGCGACATCGTTCCGCTACCCTGTGAAATACAATGTGCCGGCTTTTTGTTTTACCAATACTTACCACAAACATAAAAACAAAATTAAAATTGTGACTTACGTGGATGGGCCGTTTTACCCGAATCGTGAGTTGGATCATAAAGCGCAGATTCAAGATTTACGCGATCGCATTTACGCCCAAATGGTGGCACGCAGCCAAACCAATACTTATCAAAAAATTATTTATCGTAAAAAGGAGAATGGATAAAAATGTATCATATTATGTATGCGGGTAATGCGGCGGTATTTGACGGGATGTTAAGTTCGGTGATTTCTTTGGTGAAGTATCATACGGAACCAATTAATGTGATTATTTTAACCATGGATTTAACCGAAGAAAATCCGAAGTTTTTACCCGTGAATGAAACGCAATGCGCTGTGTTGGAAAAAGTATTACGTGCAGCCAATCCAGACAGCAGTTGTCGGATAATTGACTTAACCGAAACTTTCCGCAAAGACGGGAATTTGACTTGCGGTGAAAGATTTACGCCGTACGCGATGTTACGTTTATACGCGAACGAGATTCCGGATTTACCCGACAAGATTCTTTACTTGGATACCGATGTTTTGGTTTTGGCGCCTTTGACCGATTTGTTTGCCATTGATTTAAAAGATTATGAATACGCGGCTTGCCGTGATTATTTCGGCCATTGGTTCTTTGGTTGGAATTACTGTAACTCGGGTGTGTTATTGATGAATATGCCACAAATCCGCGCGACACGCTTAATGGAAAGAGCGCGTCAAATGTGTATTGAAAAGAATTTATTTTTATCGGACCAAACGGCGTTAAATAAATGTGCTGTAAAAAAAATGATTTTGCATCCGCGTTATAATCGTCAACGTCGGATTAACAAAGATACAGTGATTCGTCATTATTGTGCTTCGTGGCGCTTCTTCCCTTACATCCGTTTAAAGTGTGTAAAACAATGGCAAACCGATTTAGTCTTCAAAGATAAACGTAAGGTATACAACAATCCGGCGGTTACCGAAATTTTGCAGGAATACTTACGCATTAAAAAGGAAATGATGGCGCAACAATAATTGGATATTTACTTTGCTGACTTCCATAGTATAAACTGTTTGTGATGGCACAAACGCAAGCAATTAATGAACTGAAAAATGGTGTGTTAAGTAATTTCCCATTGCTTGGTCCTGCCATGCAAAAATTAGTCATTGAAATTACCAATCAAACAGAAACCGCGGATACCAATGGTCACAATGTCCGCGTATCGCCGCAGTTTTTAAATACATTAACTTTTGAACAAAGAATTGCGTTGTTGGCTCATGAAGTCATGCACGTGGCTTTTAATCATTTATTACGTGGTAAAGGTCGCGATTTCCATTATTGGAACATTGCCACGGATGCTGTAATTAACCAAATGATTATAGCTGCCAATTTACCCATTCCGGAAGGCGGTGTGAATATTCCGCTGGCGCGCGGTAAATCGGCGGAAGAAATGTATGATTATATCATTATGCATCAAGACCAATTTAAACCCAAAGATGAAAATAATTCGGGGCAAGAAAACAGTGGCAATGGCGGACAAGCCAAAGTCGGCAGTCATGAAATATGGCAAGAAGTTTTGCAACAAGCGGAACAAAGCCAAGCAGCGAACACGGAACAATCCAATGCGCAAGAAAAACAATTTACCCAAGTGAACGAAAAACTGAAAAAGAAAATTGCACAAAAAATTATGGAAAGTTTAAAAGCGGAAAAAGGCGATGCGCAAGGTCAGCACCAAGGCGGCATCAAAACACGTTTGGGTACGATTGGTGAAGCGCAGTCCGTGGAAAATTGGCAAAAGATTTTAAAAAGAAAATTCCGTGAACAAGAAGAAGCTTTCTGGTCGGACCGTCGGGCCAGCAAAAATAATGATTGGCAATCGCGTGTGGAATATCGAAACCGTGATGATAAAGCTTTGGTCGAAGTTATGTTGGATACAAGTGGTTCGGTGGATGACGAATTGTTGCGCGGCTTTTTACGTGAAATCAAAAACTTGGTACAAAATGCGGAGTTAAAGGTTGGCTGTTTTGATACCCATTTTTACGGCTTCCATAGTATTAAAAAGAAATCCGAAATTGACCAATTTGAAATTGAGGGGCGTGGGGGTACTTCTTTTGATGAAGCACTCACCCACTTTACAACCAGTCGCAATCAAAACATTTATAAAATTATTTTCACGGATGGTTTGGATAAAGTTTCGGAAACGGAAGCAAATCGCCGCATCAAAAATTTATACTGGCTGGTTTGGCGTGAAGTTGATTTTAAACCGTGTTGTGGGAAAGTTTTAAAAGTGGACCCTTATGAAATCCGCCAAATGGATGGGAAAAATCAACCACACCCCAATCACGACTTTGGTCATACAATATAAAAAATAGGTCTTGAATTTGGTTGATTACATATATTATAATAGGAAGCATTATGCAATTATCAGATTTAATCTTACCTGTAAAATTAAACAGCACAAGAACTAAAAATGTTGTCACAAATGATATGATTTATATCCCTTCACGTGAAGATATTTTAAATCAGAATGATTTTTATGAAAGAAGGTATATGAGTGATTATGCAAAAATTAATGCTCGGATAGCTAATAACCAGCAAACAAAAATGGTTGATCGTAATTCAATTGTGAATGTGTGGACTTGCTCTGGCGTTGATTTAAAGGATGAAAAAAAAGTTTTTACTTTTAATGTAGAAGATTGTAGTAATTATTTAGGTTATTCAGAGAAAAGTGAATTCAAATTACAAAAACCATGGCAAAGCGATTTGAGACAAGGTATTTGCCCACAAATAAAAATGGATATTAATGCTTTTTTGGCAGTGAGAAATAAAATTTTTACGACAAAAAATAAGGAAGAATTTAAAATTGATAAAGATTTTGAAATCAAATCGTTTACAATGGGTGAGTATCCGAACACAGTTGTAGATGAAAGCCAAACTCTTGCATTTGAAAATTTAAAGTGTGATGGGGTTTTAATCCCGACAGGAAAATTTTATTTGGGATGTTATACTGGGAATAATAAACCTGTCCGTCATGCTGAGTTTGTTTCAAAAATTACGAATGCTCGTTATGTTCGTGTCAGTCTTGATCCACGCAAAGAAAGTTATTGGTTTGAGGTTGAACCGTTAGAATGGGATATCTTAAACTGGAAAGATTTACCACGTTCTATTAATCCAAATGGTAACGGAACGGCACACACAATTGATTTGGTTTGTGCATCCGTAGTAAATGCAGGAATTCCGTTCCATCCCAATAAAGATATTAATGGTCATTTATGGCAAAATAGCGCAATTCGGGGTTACCTTAATGGTTATGATATGAGTGATAGGAATCATATTGGTAACAAACGTTGTGCTACCGGTTTTAAGTATAACTTTGATCAACAAAACTTTATTGATGAAGCTTTTACGGAGACAAAAGAATTTATTCGTGATATTGACTTTAAAACCAAAAAACAAACAAAAAAAATCAAAGTAATTGTTTTAAATGCGCAAGGTTTAAAAAAAGACCAAACAACAAAAACACAAGACCAAATTATTTAATAAATTAAAATTTTTTTTGTAGAGGTATTGTAAATTAAAATGCAATAGTTTATCCTGATAAAAAGGAAATGACATTATGTATTCATTATCAGATTTAATTATTCCCAATAAATTACAAAATACAACCCCTTACGGTTGCGTGGGAAATGCTACATGGGATACGTACGACCGCGTCTATTTGGAGTCCATTCCAGAATTTGAAGCAAATGCTGCGGAACAAGATGATTTGAACAAAGTTTATCCAACCGGATATGCTTTAATTAATCGTGCGATACCTTATAACGGCCATGGTGATTTGAATTGGAAATTAATGGAAAGTAAAGTTTCGGGAATGAAACCGGCTTGTAATATTTACCTGCGTTCCAATTATGAAAATAAAGTTGCAATTGTTAATAACGAAGGTGAAGTGCGCTACACGACAGTTGATAATACGGGTGAAAATGTTGGGGTGCGTCCTTGTATGAATTTGGATGTGCAGACCTATTTAAAAATTGTGAAAGGATTAAACAAAATTGGCTATTGGGGTTCCGAATTCCAAATTGGTAAAAATTCAAAATGGAATAAGCCATTTATAAAATTGGGAGAGTTCCCGCAAGCACATGCCTGTCGTAATACAACTTTTTATCAAGAATTGAATCATAATTATTGTGATGTGGAAAAAGAAGAACAAGTAAAAGTTGGTGATTTGATTCCAACGGGAAGAACTTTTATGGGCAGTTATGACCCAATTGTGGGAAGATTTCGTGAAGGTGTGGAATACGAATATAATCTGCCTTGGCCGATTAAAATGGTTCGTTACCACTGCGATGACTGGAATATCGGTTATTGGCTGGATGTGGAGCCAATTGTTTGGGAAATATTGAATTGGAATGATTTACCCAAAGAGATTAATCCAGAAGGTAATGGTCGTGCCGCTGTCATTAAACTGCGCACACAAAAAGCTCTGCTTGGCGGGATGCCTTTTAATATCAATCAAGAACAAAATGATGCAAATTTATGGCAAAATAGTACGTTACGTGGTTATTTAAATGGCTACAACATGCAAAGTATTAAAAATCAAAACATTGACAACTTTCGGCACATTGCTTTTGGCGGTGGGGATTTTACACAACGAAATTTTCTGAACGAAACCATGGGACGTGTGAAAGTTTTGCTGGAAGAAATTAATCGCTTGAAAACATCGAAAAAATCCAAACAAACCAAAACCAAAAAAAATGCTTTAAAAACAAATTTACAAGCAACAGAATTGACGAAATAATTTGTGCTTCTGGTTTGTAATATGCAAAAACAAAAACTTTTGGTAAAATAAAAACAATGACCAAGGAATCACAAAAAGTAATTCGCGATATTATCACAAAATTGAAAAGCCAGTCTTGGGTGATTGGTGGTGTTACAGCCAAAAATTTTCCCCATGCGGTCGTTGTGCCGGCCACTACTCCATCGGCGGAATTGGGAATCATACCCAACACGCAGGGATATCAACATCCGAAATGGTTGCTGACAATGATGATGAAGGCCCAAGCCAAAAAAGCAATTTTACTTTGTATTGATGGTATCGACAGCTTGCCATGCGGTGAACAAGATAAGTTTGCCGGGATGATTAAATACAAGGGTTTAAATGGTTTTAATTTTCCGCATGAGACACAAATCATTGTAACCGCAAAACACATTGATGCGGTGTCGCCGGAGATTAAAGCTTTGTGTTTATTGTATCAAGCGGAATAAAGTTGTGTATGACTTGAAAACACGAACCAAAAAATGTTATGCTGTGAATGAAAAATGCGTTTAGAGGATTTGATTGTACCGACTTGTTTAAACGATGCGAAGACCACGGATCGCGTTTTTTTACCATGCGATGATACAGTGGCGCATAGTATTTTGTTTGATATTAAAACGGTTGGCTTAGCGCAGATTGGTTTTAAAAATACGGGATTACAGAAAGATGGTTCTTTTTGGACGCGGGAACGTGCGGCTTTCGAAATTGACAAAATCAATTGTTATAATGTGAATTATGGGATGTGCGCAAGTTATTATGATGATATTACTATCGGTTTGCGCCCGTGTATCAATTTGGATTTAAATCTGTATTTGGATTTGCAAGACGCAATGAAAAAGCGTAACGATGACGAGAGATATGCTTTCTATCGGGACCCCGCCGACAAAGAACATGATTATATGTTGTTGGATTTTGGTGAGTATCCGCAAACCATCTTAAATGGTGACGCTGAATTTGAACAAAAAAAAGACCAATATGTTGAGACGGGAAGAAAGTTTTTAACCGCGTTTGATTCCATGATTGGTCAACCGACTTTTTGTCCCGAATACAGTTATGGTCAAAAGAAATGTGTCAAGGTACAAAGTAACGCTAAAATCTATTACCTGGCGGTGGAACCTTTGCAATGGATTGTTACCAATTGGCACGAAATGCCCCGCGAACTGAACGCGAATGGCAATGGTCAAGCAACGACAATTAAATTAATTACGCGGAACGTGATTAACTATGGAATTCCTTTTTATCGTGTTGGTAAGTTTGATATCGCAAAGTTAAGAGCCAAAAGGAATGTAACGTTGTGGCAAAACAGTACAGTTCGCGGTTATTTGAATGGTTACAATGTCAACAACATTAAAGAAAATGGGGACCCACAATTGAGTGCGCCGGCGGGTGGCGATTTTACCAAATACAATTTTATTGATGAAGCGTTTACCCCGGAAAGAGAAAAATTGCAAACCATTTCTTGTGGCAATCTCAATCGCAAAGGTTGGGGTGTAAACTTTGGGGAACAACCTTTAAATGAAACGGAACAATTACGCAAATACATTGAACAAGGACATCCGGTGATGTTACACGGGCCCAGTGGGATTGGTAAGTCGCGACGCGTGCAAGAGATTGACCCGGACTTTGTTTCGATTACTTTGCGCAACGGAATGTTGCCGGAAGAAATTATCGGGAAGAATATCTTTGTCGATGAAAAGAACGTGAATGCCGGTCAATGGCAAGCGCCGGCCTGGTATACCGAGTTATGCGAAAAATGCGCCAAGGAACCCAAGAAACGCCATGTCTTGTTTATCGATGAACTGACCAATGTACGCGAACAAGAACAATCCGCAGTCTTCCACATTGTGTTGGACCATTCAATTACACCCAACTGTGGCAAGTTACCGGACAATGTATCCATCGTGGCGGCGGGTAACAGCATGGATGAAAGTACGGCGGCTTACGAAATGGCGCAACCGTTGGAACGTCGTTTTTACGGACACATTTATCTCCAACCCAATATTCCGGATTGGTTGGATTGGGCCAGTCGCGTAAACAAAAAGAAAGGTCATTTGAATGTGCATCCGTTGGTCGCGGCTTTTGTGGCGTCCATGGGTGATACGGTCTTTTGTCCCCAGTACGACCAAGACAATCCACCCAAATATAAAATTGACCCCCGTGGTTGGGAGCAAGTTAGTGATTTAATTTACGCCAACGGGAATGTGATTTATGAAGAATTGATTGCCAACAAAATTGGACCCGCGTTAACCCGTGCTTTAATTGCTTTTACCAAAACTCCTGCCCTGACAGTGGAAAATGTGGTTAACGGTGAATATATACAACAAGACATTCCACAAAGTTTTGATGCGCAGTATGCTTTGGCGATGATGTGGCGCTATGCGCGACCGGAACAAATACCGGCCATCCGTGCTTTTGTTACGGAACATTTAAACAAAGAAATTTTGGCGGTCTATGATGCAGCGTGTGGAGTGACGGCAAATAAATTGGTTCCGCCCCTTGAATTTACCAAGTGAAAATGTTAAGCTGATTTGAAAAGGAAAATTATATTATGCGTTTAAATGATTTAATTGTGCCAACCGAATTAAACAACACGGACCCGCGTGGGTATTTTACGGATGATAATTTTAAAACAAAAGATTTAATTTATTTACAAAATTATGAACAGTTTAAATCGCGCAATATTAGTGCAACGGATTTTGCGATTTTGAATCATGCGGTCAATCCCAAAGACGAAGATTTTGACAAGTCACTTTTGAATACTTTTCCGCGCTGTCGCATGTGGTTACGTTCAGGTTGTATCGATTCTTTAGGCATTAATCGTGTACATATTGTCAATGAAAAAAACAAAATCTTTTATGTCAGTCCGGATGAACGTAAATTATCGCACAGTATTTGTCCTTGCATGCAAATTGATATTAAAGCTTATTATGCTGTTAAGGACTGGTTACACAAAAATGGGAAAGACGGTGCGCGCACATTACGCATTGATGTTTTCGGTGATAAATACGCGCATTTAATTTTTGGTGAATACCCACAAGAATATGTGGGTGACCAAATGAACAGTGATTTGGAAAAAGCGTTAGAGCATGCTGTCATTGCGCCGACAGGAAAAACGTATACGGGGTGTTTTGATAAAAAACGTTCTAAACCCAATTATTATAATGAATACGAAGTTAACGGAAAACGCTATGTTCGCGTGAACAAAGGGCCTTTAAATGACGGGTATTGGGTTAAGGTGAGTCCTTTGGTGTGGGAAATTATGAACTGGGAAAATTTGCCGACCAACATTAATCCGAAGGGGAAAAATTTGGATACACGGATTCAATTGATGGCAACGCGTGCGCTTATGGCGGGCATTCCTTTTTATCCGTACACTTATGATAACAATAATTCTTTATGGCAAAACAGTACTTTACGCGGATTTTTGAACGGGATTGATGTCAACAATATTCAAGAAAATGGGTATGCGAAATTCAATGCCCCGCACGGTGGTGATTTTACGCATTATAATTTTTTACAACAAGCTTTCAGTCGTGAAACGGATTTATTACAAAAAGTGGAAATGCAGCAAAAGAAGTCCCACTTAAGTTGGGGAATCAAAATTGCGAACAAACCATTGTCTACCAATGAACAATTACGAAAATATATTGAAAACGGACACACTGTGATGTTACATGGGCCCAGTGGGATTGGTAAGTCGCACCGCGTCAAAAAGATTGACCCGGACTTTGTTTCGATTGTGTTGCGTAATGGAATTTTGCCGGAAGAAATTTTGGGCAAAAATATTTTTATTGAGGAAGCAGGTGTACGTACCGCAAAATGGCAAGCGCCGGCTTGGTATACCGAGTTATGCGAAAAATGCGCTAAGGAACCCAAGAAGCGTCATGTCTTATTTATTGATGAAATCACTAACGTGCGTGAGCAAGAACAATCGGCCGTCTTTCACATTGTGTTGGATCGTTCGATTGGACCCAATATCGGTAAGTTGCCGGATAACGTTTCCGTTGTGGCGGCGGGTAACAGTATGGACGAAAGTTTGGCCGCTTATCAAATGGCGGAACCTTTGCAAGGTCGTTTCTTTGGTCACATTCACGTTGAACCCAATTTGCCTGATTGGTTAGAATGGGCCAGTGAACCCAATGATGATATAAGAAAAGCGAAGCAAGAACGTTTGAATATTCATCCTTTGGTTGCGGCGTTTGTGGCTTCGGTGGGTAAAGAACATTTCTGTCCACAGTATGACCAAGACAATCCACCGCAATACAAAGTGGATCCGCGTGGTTGGCAACAAATTAGTGATTTAATTTATGATAACAATAATACGCTTTATATGGAATTAATCCGCAATAAAATTGGGCCAGTCTTAGCTAATTCCTTCATGACTTTTGCGAAGACTCCGGCCCTGACCGTTGCTGATATTATTCAAGAAAATTATGCACGACACGAAATTCCCCAGAACTTTGATGCGCAATATGCTTTGGCGATGATGTGGCGTTATGCCAAAATGGACGAAGTGGGTGCCGTTCGTCAGTTTATCCAAAACGAATTTAGCCGTGAAATTTTGGCGGTTTATGATGAAGTTTGGGTCAATAACATACCGGAAAAAGCCATCTTTTTGGCGGGATTAAAACAAACAGATAATAGAGAACAAATACAACAAAAAAGCGCACAATAATCATCCCTTGAAATTAATTAGTTAGTTTGGTATAATAACCGTTAATGGATTTTAAAGATTTATTCGTGGTTACCGATTTAGGCAATACCGATAAATACGGCAGTGACTTCGATTATACTTTTGACACACATGATTATTTTTATGTGGATTCACAACATGAAGCATTGATGCGTTTGTTTTACGGTCAAGATGGTGACAAAGCCAACTTAACGTTCCCGACGGATTATGCAATTTTAAACAAAGCCATTCATTTCGCGGATAAAGCGGATTTACATGCTAAGTTAGCGGCCAATCACACAGACAAGCGCAGCAGTTGTGCGACATGGTTGCGCACAGGTGGACAAGATAATTTTGATGATAAGCACTATTGTGTCAATATAATTAATGAACACGGTCACATCGGATCGGTGGACATGCGGGAGGAAGTAGCTCCACAGTCGGTTCGTCCTTGTGTGCAATTAGACGTTGATGCTTGTATGACTGTGTTAAAACATCTCACGAAACAAAAACAACAAGCGCCCTACTTTCAAATTAACCAATGTAAAATGAGCCTTGGTTTGTATCCGAAAACTTATGTGGGCGATGATTTAAATGCTAAATTTGAAGCACGGAAAGAAGATGAAGATTTAACTTTAACCGGAAAAAGTTACACCGGACGATACAATAAAAAACGCCAAAAATTAACGGTTTACGACGAATACGAAATTGACGGTGAAAAATATATTCGTGTAGACAAAGGTTTCAAAGGTAATGATGGTTATTGGGTAAAAATTGAACCGATTGATTGGACGATTGATAATTGGGACGATTTACCCAAAGCAATTAATCCGCAAGGTACGGGCGAAGCCGAGACGGTACAATTACGCGCGGAAGCCGCAATTATCGCCGGGATTCCGTTTTATCCCAATAACGAAGATGAACATAATCATTTGTGGCAAAACAGTTCGTTGCGTGGTTATTTAAATGGATACAATGTGAATTACATTCAATATAATGGCGCACAGGTTTATAGTGCTCCGCGCGGTGGTAATTTCACACAACAAAATTTCTTGAAAGAAGCGATGATTGATGTGAAGGAATTAATTCGTGATGTACGTTTTTATGGCAAGAAAAAATTCGTACCAACCGTTGAAGCCAATCCAAATGCTTTAAAAAACAATCAATTAAAAGAGAAGAATGAAACTTTAAAATAAAGGATAACAAAAGAATGGAAATGGATTTAATAAAAAAATTAATTGTGCCAACGGTGGTTGACGAATACGGGAAAAACAAAGATTGGATTTATTTGCCTTCGTGCGAAGAGTTACGTGGCAAATACGGTTTGGATGCGACAGATTTAGTTTTTAGTACAGATGGCGATTATTGCCATGATTATTGGTTGCGGAAGACAAACTCACATAATAACAATCAAATTGATAGTTTTCACATACGAAATGGCTGTGTGGTCTTTCAAACAGATGTTCCGCAAAATTACCAAGCGGATTATGGCGTGCGCCCATGTATGCGATTTTCGGTTGAAGAGTATTTGAAATTTATTCAATCACTGAATCATGACGAAAAGCGCGGTTATCTACCTTATTATGTAACGGAAAATGAGCGTGGTTATATGTGTATTAATTTTGGCCAGGCGCCATGTCGTGATTTAGCAGTTAATAAAAAAAATCCGGTGGGTGCCCGTTTGGAAAAAGAATACGTGAAAAAGCAATACTATTTAGATAAAAATTATTTGATCCATGCGGTAGATTTGCAAAAATTGTCACGTTTGGCGCTGAAAATATTTGACAAAGGTTTACGAAATTTCAATATGTATAAATTTTATCCGGAAGAAGAATTACGGAGGATGCCAAACACTTATTACCACAAAAGTTATCATTTCAACAAAGAAGAATTTACACAACGCAAACAACATCTTTTATATAATCAAGAGTACAGCATTAATGGTGTAAAGTTTGTGCGCGATGGGTATCGACAATGGGCACCGGTACGTGATTTACGTTGGCGCATTTTGAATTGGGATAATTTACCCAAATCAATTAATCCGTTGGGAAATGAAACAGATGATACGATTGACTTATATTGTTGCCAAACCGTAAATCAAATGCCCTACTATTTGGATCGCACGCAAGACTTAGCAGCAAAAAGAAACCTCTGGCAAGACAGTACCATCCGTGGTTATTTAAACGGTTATGATTTTTTGTTAAACAAAGATTATAGTTGTGCTGGTTACAGTCCGGCTTATTCGGAAGTATTCTTGTACCATAATTTTATGACCGAATGTTTCAACAAGGAAATGGAAATGTTAAAAGCAAAGGAAAGTTTCGTAGAAGCAAAAAAACAAACCGACATGACGCGGTCTTGATTTTAAGTGTGCGACTATGGTATTCTAACTTATGGAATTAAGAGATTTAATTGTATCGACTGCAATTGGGCCCGAAGGACACAAAGTTGCTGATCGCATCTTTTTGCCAAGTTACGAAGAAATGCTCCAAAAATATACTTTTGCCAAAGAAGATTTCATCATTGAACAAACTTTGAATCCAAAAGATGAAGCGTTGAACACTTATTGGTTGCGTAATGATGGGCTGGTTATATTAAAGACTGGGAGTAAAGCGGAAGGCATGATTGCGGGGGACGGTGTCCAATATCCCATTCGTGTTGAGCGTGACGTCGTTTAT
>JAZSQY010000040.1:0-8261 GCA_045538225.1 Clostridia bacterium
TGATATAATGGCATTTATGGATAATAAAAAATGGACAACAACGATTGGTAATCGTACAGTAACTGTGGAAACCGGTGCTTTATGTGGATTAGCCCACGGCACATGTTTGGTAAGTTGTGGTGAAACGGTCATTATGGCCAATGTTACTATGGCGGACCAACCACGTGACGGGATTGACTTTTTCCCATTGGGCGTGGATTTCCAAGAAAAATTATATTCAGTAGGTAAAATTCCTGGCGGATTCACAAGGCGTGAAGGACGCGGTGGCGACAAAGCAATTTTAACAAGTCGCTTAATCGACCGTCCTTTGCGTCCTTTGTTTGATAAGAACTTGCACAATGATGTAGCAGTGGTTGTGACAACTTTGTCGGTTGACCCAGATGTTGCACCAGAACCATTGGGCATGTTGGCATCTTCTGTGGCTTTGACTATTAGTGATATTCCATGGGCCGGCCCAACCGGGGCAGTACAAGTTGCTCGTGTTGACGGTAAATTAATTTGTAATCCAACCGCTTTGGAACAAAGTCAAAGTGATTTACACTTGACCGTAAGTGGTACCAGTGAAGCCGTATTAATGGTGGAAGCCGGAGCAAACGAAGTTAGTGAAACTGATATGGTTGATGCGATTATGTTCGCTCATGAAGAAATTAAAAACTTGTGTGAGTTCCAGGTTGGTATCGCCAAAAAAATCGGTAAAGAAAAACGTAAAGTTGCTTTGCACACAATTGATAGCAAGCTAGAGGAACAAGTGCGTTCTTTTGCTACCAGCTTTATTGAAACTGCTTTAAAAGAAACCGATACAATTAAACGTCGTGTAGAAGAAGATAAAGTTGAAACCATTGTTGCTGATCAATTCTCGGATGTCTGGGAAGAAAGCAAAGGTGACATCATTCAAGTCATGAACAAAATTAAAAAAGAAGTTGTTCGTGAAAAAATCTTGAATCAAGGTGTTCGTCCCGACGGTCGTGGTACCAAGGATATTCGTCCGATTTGGGTTACAACGGGTTTATTGCCGCGTACTCATGGATCGGCTGTGTTTACCCGTGGTAACACTCAAGTCTTGAACGTTTGTACTCTGGGTATGTTAAGCGATGCGCAAAAATTAGATGGTATTGATGATGAGGAAGCAAAACGTTATATGCACCAATACAATATGCCACCGTATGCAACTGGGGAAGCACGTCAATTGCGCGCGCCTGGTCGTCGTGAAATTGGACACGGTGCTTTGGCAGAACGTGCTTTAATTCCTGTTTTACCGAGTGAAGAAGAATTCCCGTACGCAATCCGTACCGTGAGTGAAGTTTTATCCAGTAATGGTAGTTCTTCAATGGCTTCGGTTTGCGGTAGCTCTATGTCATTAATGAATGCTGGTGTGCCGATTAAAGCGGCTGTTGCCGGTATCGCAATGGGCTTGATTAAAGATAAAAACAGTCGCAAGATTGCGGTCTTGACCGATATTCAAGGTGTCGAAGATTTCTATGGCGATATGGACTTTAAAGTTGCTGGTACCGAAAAAGGTATTACTGCAATTCAAATGGATATTAAAATTGCCGGTATTGATAAAGAAATTATTACAACTGCTTTGGCACAAGCACGCGAAGGTCGTTTGAAAATCTTGAAAATTATGAATGCCGAAATTAAAGCACCAGCCAAAGAAACTTCTAAATATGCTCCGAAAGTGATTACTTTCAAAATTAATCCGGACAAAATTAAAGATGTAATTGGTAGTGGTGGTAAAACTATTAATAAGATTATCGACCAAACTGGTGTCAAGATTGACATTGAAGACGACGGTAAAGTCTTTATTGGTGGTTCCGATTCTGCAATGGTCGAAAAGGCAAAAGTTATCATCGCGGATATTGTTTTAGAACCAGAAGTTGGTCAAGTTTTTGAAGGTACGGTTGTTCGTATTTTGGATTTTGGTTGTTTTGTAAAGTTGACTGAAAGTTTAGAAGGTATGGTACATATTTCTAAATTGGCGAAAGAACGTGTTAATAAAGTGGAAGACGTGGTTAAAGTCGGTGACAAAATTAAAGTTAAAGTGATTAAAATTGACGAAAAAGGTCGCGTGGATTTACAACGTATTGTTCCGCCTACAGCTGAAAAAGACGCTCCAGCGAAATAATTTTTAAACCGCGGGTGGTGTAATCCGCGACAATTTGTGAAAAACATTGCATAGTGGCGACGGTTGGTTTTAAAGCAACGATGTCGCCATTTTGTATGTTATGAGTGGCGTAGGATAGTACCAAATTACTGTCTTCTGTATCCCAATCAATAACTGCATTGCGATTGGTTGGTAAAATTGTTGTATAACCAAGATTGTCAGCCATTGCAAGTGTATGTTTATTAAAAGCACCCTCTGGTGGAGTAAAAATCTTCATTTGTTTTTTGACTAAAGATTTAATTAATGCATCGCTTAAGCTGATTTCTTCAGTAATTGAAGCTTTGTCGGCAATGTTGAGTAAAGTGTTTGAAAAGCCATAATTGCCTAATTCGTGTTGCGATGCTAATTCTTGTAGCAGTTCTAAGTTATTGATGGCGGCGGTTCCGGTGAAAAAGAATGTGGCGGTAGCTTCAGCCTTATCTAACGTATCCAAGAATGTGGGTAAATTATTCGCCAGTTCGGCGTCATCAATAATGAACATTAGTCCAAGTTCCTGATTGTTACGATGTCCGTTGTAAAAAGGGGCAGTAACCGTGAGATATGTTTGATTAACATTAACCGTGCTAACCAAAAGTCCCAGAATGCATAAAATGCTGCAAATAATAGCATTCGAAATTACAATTTTTTTGTTCGACATCTTAATTAATCATATTATGATTTGCTTCATTTTATGAATTTGGCTATCATATCTATATGGAAACAAAATTATATACTTGGGGTAATGGATTGCGTCTGGTGGTTACGCCCATGGCAGGTTTTAAAAGCGTTGCTTTCAGTATGATGATAATGGCGGGTAGTGGTGACGAAACCAAAGACGAGCAAGGTTTATCCCACTTTTGTGAACATATGTTGTTTAAAGGAACGACCAATCGTACTGGTCAACAAATTATTGATGAATTTTCGCGTTTGGGTGTGTCTTATAATGCATGGACCAGTGAGAGTGCAACTTGTTACTATACCAAGTCACTTGCCGAGAATGTGGAGAGTTGTGTTGACCTGTTATCCGATATGTATTTTAATACTAAATTTGAAGATGACGATTTCGACAAAGAAGGTGATGTGATTGTTCAAGAAATTGCCATGCACGAAGATAATCCGACTTCGGTGATGTATGACCGTTTGAATCAAGTCTTTTATCAGGGGACAAAATATGAACATCCGGTGGCTGGTTATGCCGATGCAATCAAAAAATATAAACCAGAAGATATACATAAATATATTCGAAAACATTATGAACCGCGAAATACAATTATTGCATTT
The DNA here is from genome assembly GCA_045538225.1 of Clostridia bacterium. Taxonomy (GTDB): domain Bacteria; phylum Bacillota; class Clostridia; order Christensenellales; family UBA1242; genus RGIG8050. The sequence continues at coordinate 3,425 of JAZSQY010000040.1, forward strand.
GCCGGCGATATTACGGTAGAACGCGCACAAGAGTTAGTAGCGAAATATTTTACTTCAAGAAAGCTTGTTTATGGGGGGTTGGAACTACTTGTTCCGCTTTATGCGGTTCCGGTTGCTCCAAAACAACGCGAAAATGTGCCGGCAATTAATCCTGCGCCGACACGGTTACAAGTCAAAAAAGATACGGAACAACAACATGTTGCTCTGGCAATTCCTGTGTGTAATCAATACCACGCGGACCGTTTTGCTTTGAATTTGTTTAGTTTATTGTTCGGTGGCGATATGAGCAGTCGCTTGTTTATCAATGTTCGTGAAAAGTTGGGTTTAGTTTATTCAATTCATTCCGAGTTAGAGTTAAGTGATATTGGCGGTAATTTGAAGGTTGTGTTCTCTTGTACTCCACAAAACACACAAAAAGTTATTAATGTTGTGACCCAAGAAATGCAAACTTTATTACGTGACGGGATTACCGTTGAGGAGTTAGATAAATATCGTAATCAATGGCATATGCAACGCTTATTTAGTAGTGAAGTTACCAGTAAGGTTAATGGACGTAATGCGGATATTGTTTCTGTTCATAATCGTGTGATTACCATCGAAGAGGAATTGCAAGCGGTTGATGCGATTACAGTTGCAGATGTAAATCAAGTGATACAAAAATACTTGTTGCCCGAAAAAATTATCACGGTTGTAGTCGGCAAATAATATTTTACGAAAACAAAAAATTTGTATATAATTTAAGATAATGGACGGTACTATCCATCGCACGCGGTTGCAGAATGAAAAACGCCCCTTTCCGTTTGGGGATGTTATTATTTGGGTCTCTGGGATTGCGGCACTTTTATTGTTGTTTCGTATGGGTGGAGTAGTGGCGGACTTCTTGTATGGAATTACCGGCATTTATACATATTGTATTTTCCTTTTGACCGCGATATTTGGACTGTGCTTGCGTAATGGAAAACGTATCCGTGTGGAAGCACAGTATTTATGGGGCGCGATTATTATTCTCTTTTCGTTCTTTACCGCGATGCATGTTGGTTTTACACAAGCCGCGATAGACGGTGGAAATAGTGCTGATTTTGGTTATTATTTGGGTTATTGTTTTGCGGCAAAGCCTTTGACGCCGGGTGGTGTTTTATTTGGCTTGCCGTCATATTTGCTGCTTATTATTTCTGGCGTTGTTGGCACCTATTTGTTGTTGAGTGTGTTCTTCTTGATTGGATTGGCTCTGGTAATTAATCGTGTTATCGTGAAGAATCGTGAAAAAAACTTAATCATTATGGAAGCCAAAAAAGCCGAAGCTCCGGCAGTGCGCGATTATGCCACAACTACTGCGGAGTTGTACGAAAAGTTTCATGCTATCAGTAAAGAAATTATGCGCGAAAATCGTCGTGAATTTGAATCCCAAAAAAGTTTACTTGGTTTGGGGGCTTTGCCCAAAAAAGAAGCGGCAAAAGTTAAGGCTGACAGTCCCGTTCCTTTGAATAATTTAACAACGGAAGGTATTAACCAAGCTACGATGAATGCAGCTGCTGCGGCTCCGATGGGATTATCCATTTATAATAACGGTGTTGCTATTCCGTGGCAGGGAATGGATGGTTCGTCTTGGGCGGCGCCTGCAAATCCAATGCCAACTCCGCCACAACCACCAATAATGCCGCAAATGCCATCACCGACGACGCCCGTTTATCCATACATGCCTTCTTCACCGATGCCGTCACCAACCATGCCAATGCCGGGAATGGGGATGCCTCATACAATGCCTCAACCAGCTCCGCAATCAAGCGGCTGGGGACAAAATGGTTCAATGCCGTGGCAAGGTGCAGATACCATGTGGTCGCCACCAAATAACCCGAACACGCAACCACCTGTAAATCCGGCAATGGGTCGTCGCAGAAACCTTTCTGCCATTCAAAGTAATCCTGTTGGGCAAACTACTTTCCCATTGGAAACACCAACGGAAACCAAGGAAGTCAAAATTGATACTTTTAAAAACAAACGATATATTAAGCCGACTTTAGACTTAATCCACACACAAAGTATGGATTTAAGCCAATTTAATGAAGAAGCCAGTGAAAAAGAGGCTAAATTAAATGAATTGTTTCAACAATACAATGTTCGTGCGCGCGTGCATAGTTTTAGTGTTGCGCCTGCCGTTACTCGTTTCGAAATTGTCCCAGAAGCTGGTACTCGTGTTGCGCAAGTTGAAAATTTACGCGACGATATGAACTTTGTTTTAAAGACCAACAACACGCGTATGGAAAGCCCGATTGAAGGGAAGAACGCGATTGGTATTGAGGTTCCGAATCGTACGATTGGTACTGTTTCAATTAAAGATTTGTTAGGTTCGCGTGAGTTCTTGATGCATAAAAGTCCATTAGCAATTTGCCTAGGTAAAAACATTAACGATGATTTGGTTGTTGCCGATTTAACCGAAATGCCACACTTGTTGGTGGCCGGTACCACCGGTTCGGGTAAATCTGTTTGTATTAACACTATTTTGACCAGTTTGATTTACAAATCCAGCCCAGAAGAATTGAAATTAATGCTGATTGATATGAAGGGCGGTGTCGAGCTGGGTATGTATAACGGTTTGCCGCACATGTTAATTGAAAGATGTATTTCGAATGCCACCCATGCGGTTAATGCGTTTAAGTGGTTAATTCGTGAAATGGATCATCGTTACGAATTGCTGCAAGGTCAACATGTTAATAATATTGCTTTGTATCATGCTTTACCGGCATATAAGAGCGGACAAATTCCGGCGATGCCATATATTGTTATGGTGGTTGATGAAACGGCGGATTTGATGTTACGCAATAAAAAAGAAGTTGAAGATTGTATTCAAAACTTAGCGCAAAAAGCGCGTGCTGCCGGTATTCACTTGATTCTTGCGACCCAAAGACCTAGTGTTGACGTTATTGGTGGTGTTATTAAAGCTAATATTGGTACGCGTATCGCATTCCGTGTTACTAGCGGTTTTGACAGCCGTACAATTTTGGATACGATTGGTGCTGAAACATTAATGGGTCGTGGTGACATGTTGTTTATGACCGCGAAAGGTATTGAACGTGTTCAAGGTTGTTTCATGACGAATGACGAAACTCATCGCGTTACGAACTTTGTCCGCGAGAAGAATCCTCCTGAATTTAACTTGGAAATTGAAGATTTAATTTTGAATGGTATCCCTGAAGGTGGGGCAGCCAGTGGCTTTGGCGACGCCGGTAGCGAGCTTAACGACCAAGACCCCAAAATGGTGGAAATCTTGCGTTATGCAGTGCGTGAAAATAACATCCGCCGTACTTTGTCGATTTCGGAAATTCAACGTAAATTCTCGGTTGGTTTTGGACGTGCGGGACGTATTATGGATCAATTAGAACGTGCGGGCTTCGTTGGTGCTGATTTTGGTAATGGTAAACCCCGTGAAGTTATTGCTACACGGGAACAGGTTGCAGAACTCTACGGTTTATAGTAAACTGTACCAATGGATAAGAATTTTGACTTCAAGGCGTGTGAGGCCTATTACAATGCAAAGTGGATTGATAATAATACTTTTAAAGCAAATGTAAATCGTGATAAAAAACCTTTTACTGTTATTATGCCACCACCCAATATTACTAGTAAATTGCATATTGGACATGCTTTCAATGCGACAATTATTGACGCTTTAATTCGTTTTAAGCGTATGCAAGGTTACGAAGCTTTAATGTTGCCGGGTGCCGATCATGCCGCCATCGCAACCGAAGCGAAAGTTGTTGAAGAATTGAAGAAAGAAGGTCTTAATAAGCAAGACTTAACGCGCGAACAATTTATGGAACGTATCCAAAACTGGTATGACCATTATCAAGGTGTTATCTGTAATCAGTTCAAGCGTTTGGGTTTGTCTTGTGACTGGTCGCGTTTTACTTTTACTATGGAAGACCATTGCAAAGAAGAAGTCAACAAAGCATTCCATCGTTTGTATAATGATGGCTATATTTATCAAGGCGAACGCATGATTAACTGGTGCCCGTATTGTCATACGGCATTATCCGAAATTGAAGTTGAATACAGCGAGGTTAAACGTAAAATTTGGACGATACAATATGGACCACTGCGTGTTGCTACTACACGTCCAGAAACTTTGTTCGGCGATGTAGCCGTTGCGGTTAATCCAAACGATAAACGTTATCAAGATTTGATTGGTAAAACTGTGCCATTACCATTGACTAATCGGGAAATTCCGGTTATCGCCGATGAATCTGTGGATATGAAATTTGGTACCGGCGCCGTAAAAATTACGCCTGCCCATGACCATAATGACTATGAAGTTGGTGAACGCCACAAATTACCACATATTAAGGTGATCGATGAAAAAGGATTAATGTGTGGCGATGTTGGTAAATATGCTGGAATGACTGTAACCGATGCACGTGATTCTGTCGTTGCGGACTTGGAAGCGGCAGGGTTGTTGTTGGCAACTAAAGAACACATTTCCAACGTGGGACAGTGTTACCGTTGCCATCAAACTGCGGAACCGTCAATTTCAAAACAATGGTTTGTTAAAATGCATGATTTAGCACAACCCGCAATTGAGGCTTTGAATAATGGCTTGAATATTGTTCCGAAAAAATTCCAAAAAATGTATTTGCATTGGTTGACCAATATCAAAGACTGGTGTATTTCGCGTCAATTAATTTCGGGCCATCGTATTCCTATTGAAGGCGAAACCGATGTTTTGGACACTTGGTTCTCCTCGGCTTTGTGGCCATTTGTAACTTTGAACAAAAATCAAGAGGATTTTAATTATTTTTACCCGACCGATGTTTTGGTTACGGCGTACGAAATTATTTTCTTC
>JAZSQY010000013.1:0-9387 GCA_045538225.1 Clostridia bacterium
AGTCGCAATTGCGGGCTGTCCGTTCAATTTACAATTTAACGATATATTAAGGCGTCCAAAGCAGCAGTAACCGTTGTTTGCCCGGATTTAATTTGGTATTCCAATTCTAACGCTTTGGCATAACATGCCTTCACAGCAGCCGGATTAGCTCCATAATCGCGACGACTGTATTTAATGGCGAAGGGTGAACAACCTAAAATTTTACCAAGCACATTAATGTCATCTTTACTGCTGGTTGCATAATAAGCCCGACGCAACTGGGACACCACTCCGCCGAAAATCATGTATTCATTCGTGTTACTGCTGACAAGCCATGATAGAATTTTGGTGGCGGCCGTAATTTGATGTGCCAAAATCGCAGCACCCAATTCGTAAATTTGATAATCCAAAGTCTTGGTTAAATATGGTTGTAAGTGCTTAACTTCCCAAACCGGCAAATCGGCATAGTAAGCCAAAAACTTGGTCAATTCATTATCAATTAAAGTATAGTAACCACCGGTAGCTTCAACCAAATAATCGGCAGCTTCGCGCGTAATTTGATGCGGCGCAATTTGTTTGGCAATTAACGGAACCAAAATCGTGGCCGGCAGCGGATTGCAATTAACAGCAGTTGCACCTTTCAAGTTGGCTTCTGGCTTTTCACGGTAGCTGATCAAAATTAACACATTACCTTCTATCGGATTTTTTAAATATTGATTAATCAAGCTAAATGATGGCTTGTCCCCCACGGTTGCAATAACCAAACGTGGGTTAGTAAAAAAGGAAGTTGTTGATAGCGCAGTTGTAATCTCATTGCCACTAACATCTTCATCAAACTTAGTCACATCGGCATCGGGTAAAGCTTGGGTAATCAAGTTCACGGCTTTATGAATTAAAAAATAATCGGTACCATGCAAAAGATAGGCGGGTTCAACGCGTGTTTTCAAACTGGCTTTTAACAGTGCAAAATCCATTACCATATTAAAGCACAACTAGCAGTAAATAACAAGTAAACAACACACCGGCCAAGGAGTACTTCACTTTAGGTTTCAAGAAAACAAAACGGGAAAGAATCATCGCGCCCAAAAGATAAATAAAAATTGGCATAATACCGTGGTCGACCGGAATTATTGCCCAGGGAATTTGACTGATTGAAGCAGTGATCCAAGTAACAAAACTAATTAACGGATCCACCAACCAAAGCAATGCACCGCAGACAAAAGTGCAAACAGAAAACAAGCCAAGATAAAATGCCCACATCAACAATGGTACTAAAATTACATTACCAATAATTGCGAACACCGTAATTCCACCAAAGAAGTATACTAAAAAAGGTAAACTACCTAATGTAACCGCCAGATACATGGCCAAGCCGGAAGATGGAATCACGCGTAAAATACTTTGGTACCAAAAATAAATACCCAGCACGCAAGCGAAAGATAGCAAGAACGAAGCAGAAACCAAAGCATATGGGAAGATGAGTAAAATAGCAATGGCGGCCAAGGACAATACGGATAAAGAATCGGCGACATGTAAATGATGTTTGGCGATGGAATAAGTTAAGCACATAATGACAGCGCGAATCACCGCATACTGCCAGCCACACAAATAACCATAAAATAATAAAATTGGAGCCACAATCCATAAGTGAGCCTTTTTCGGAACACGGCACCAACGCAAAACAGTTCCCACCGACAAATACAAGGCGTCGACATGAAGACCAGAAACCACCAAGATGTGCGCAATACCGGCTACGGTAAAATCATAGCGAACACCAAAAGATAAAACTGTTTTATCGCCTAACAACATGGTATAGACAAGGTCGGCGTTTTCTTCGGATAAAAACAAAGACAGATACCAACGGACATAACGTAAGACCACACCACGTAAACCGCTATGCGGGTCATAACCGTGATGATACGGATTGTCCACGAAGCATGTTGTGAGAACATAACTGACCATGGCGACGATGTACAAAGTCATGGCCACAATTTTGAACTGGCGCGGTAATTTACTCCACAGCAAAATGGTAAACAACACCGCCGCACCCAGTACCGCACACCATATTGACAACATCGCGGAACCAATCGCAACAATTACAATCAAAGCCAGCCAACACAGTGGGCGAAAATTACAGAGTTTCATTAGCGGGTTAATTCGTCTTGGTTATTGGTGGGGAGAACCATTCCTTCGTTTGTCTCTTGTGTAGTTTCGGTACGGAAAGCTTGGCGCATTTGTGAAATGCCGGGTGCAATAGTTTTTACTTTTTTCGTAGTTTGCACGACAGCAGCTTCGTTTTCAACATTGTGACGTTTATCATCGATGATGGTCGGTACTGGTGGTAATTCATTAACAACCAGTTCGTCACTGTGTAAATAAGGCGTCATTTGCGGAGCGCGCACAGCGTAATACTTTTCAAATTCGGCACGTTTTGCCGGGTCAACTTCGCCAATGCCCTCATGAATTTTGGTACCAATGCGTTCCTCGGCATTTTTAACTTTGGGCAATTTCAATGGTTGCGTTAACCACTTTTCGTTTTTATCGTTTATTTTTTGGTCATAGTCAACCAACAACTTGGCCAAGGTTTCGTCTTGCTTGGCAAATTTCGCGATAATGGCAACTTGTGATTGATAATAATCTTCCTTGCCCAAACGCACAAAACGTTTCGCTTCGTTCAATTCATTTTGCCAAGTTTTTAACAGCTCATCATTCTTCACTTGCTTTTGAATTTTTTGTAAAGTTTGTTGAGCAATACGTTCACATTCCTGTAATTGGCGGGCGCGCTGCTTGGCTTTGGCATCCTTGACGCGAACCAAATATTCCAACTCTGCCCCAACTTCATCATCACCAATGGTGAAATCGCCCAAATTAATTAAAACACTATCTTGCACCAAACCACCGACCGAAGTCACGCTTTCGCGCAAGTACAATTTGCCGTTCTTTTCAATATAACGGAAAGCTTTTTGGTCTAATTTGGGAACGCTCACAAATTCGCGGATTCCTGTATCAACAATTTTATATTCGTTCTTGATTTCAATTTTTTTCAGATTACGGAGAATGCGTTTCGCTTCCTCATCTTCGTAAGCAAATAATTGAGTAACTTGCTTAGATGTAATGACCATCACAACACCTCGGTACGATTGCGCAAAGCCATTCCAATCGTCATTTCATCCGCATATTCCAAAGCTACACCCATTGCAATACCCGTTGCCAAACGCGAAACCTTAATTCCGCTGGGTTTAATTAACGAAGCCAAATAATTGGCGGTCGCTTCCCCTTCCACATCGGCAGATAAAGCAATAATTACTTCTTTAATCTTACCGCTTTGCAAACGCGTCATTAAAGATTTCAAATTCAATTGGTCGGGGCCTTTTTTATTCAAAGGCGAAAGCACACCGTGTAAGACATGATAGGTTCCATGAAAAGCATGGCAACGTTCAATTACCGTAATATCTTTGGGATGGGCCACCACACACACCGTATCACTTTCGCGATGTGCACAAATTTCACATTTTTCATCAACCGCGAAATTGCCACAAACTTGACAAAACTTGACTTGGCGTTTGACCGCGGTAATGGCTGCACTAAATTGTTCGGCGTCTTCACGCGACATTTCAATCACACGATAAGCGTACCGTTCGGCAGTCTTGTAACCCACCCCCGGCAACTTCGTAAAAGCATTAATTAACGTGTCGACACACGACAAATTCGCCATAATTTAATATATCATTAACCCCCAATTCTGCAAATTACATTTTTACCAACTGCGCCACAGTCACCGTACAGTCATCGGCCGGATAACCATCCACCGAAGCACTCACCTTGGCAATTAACTGGTCGGCTAACTGCTGCGGATTTGTCACATCAAGATTGTTAATGAATCCAGCCAAAGCCACACGTTCGCCACCAAAAACATCCAAAATCCCATCACTCACCAGGACCACCATATCGCCGGCGGATAACATCGCTTTGGTAATTTTGGGTTCAATATCATCCAAAATCCCTAATGGCAAGGAACCGGCTTCCACAACTTCTACTTCACGGACGCGTTTAATGTAACCATCGACAGCACCCACTTTGATAAAATCCACATCACCGGTCGCCAAATCAAACACGCACATATCTAAAGCCGAAAAGACATCTTGCCCCGTAAACGTCAACAACTGGTTCACCGAATACATGATAATTTCATCAGGAAAACCTGCTTTATAAAAATTTTCAACCAAAGACAACGCCAAAGTACTGGCGCGCGCAGCACGTTCACCCGCACCCATACCGTCACACAAAGCCATCAAAGTTTTTTCGTTGGTCACGCGCAAAAAGGAAAAATTATCGCCGCTGGTTTGGTTGACACCCTTGGTCACACCTGCCATTCCGAACAAGATCGCGAACTTGGGTGCCGAGCGTACCGAAACAATTGCATACCCCTTGGTATCCGCATCCACAATTTCATCGGTAATCATTTTGTGACCACAGACTTGACTGACAACTTTTTCAATGCGTTGATTTTTTGCATCGCTGCGTGGAACCAAAACAGACACGACATATTCATTTTGTGTGTTTTTGGTAATTAAACAATCTTCCGCAAAAATGTTACGAAACAACAGTTCTTCTTTGACCATCTCCCCACGTTCATTATCGAATACAACACTGCGACACACGTCATTCGCGAATTTACTGCACAGTTGGGAAATACCGGCCAACAAATTTGCCATCAAAATTTTACCACTATCCAGTCCGGCAATAATTTGTTCTTTATTCCGGTTGACCGCCAGATATTTATTCAAGGTGGACATTAATGTATTGATGCGCGTACATTTGACCGCCAAAGTATTGGGTACATCTAACAAAGTGACGCTGCCCCGTTTTAAACCAGCTTTGATAAGATGAATGATACTTTGGTCGACTTCTTGACCCGCGGTAGTGGTTTTGCGACAAATACCACGATGCGGACATTCGGCGCACACGTTGGCGTTAAGGTCGGTACACAACAACATGGCGGTTTCTTGGGGCGGCAAGGCGGCACGCGTTAAATTACGATAAGTATTTTGCATCTCATTAAAAACGGCGGCTAAAGAACGCATACGCAAAGAGATACCTGCTGTGTTCCGATTAATAGTATTTTTGGAAACCAGGAATCCGCCTAAACCATCGGCACCGAAAGTAAAATAGTTGGCAACTTTACGCGGGACACAAAGAAAAACCAACTCCGCGGCCACCAATGGCAACAAACTACACCAGCTGTATGCCGCATAAGCGTTAAAATAAAGACCAATCACTAAATCACCAAACACCAAAGCCACAATACTAAAAATCCGTTGTTTACTTTTGAAAACCACACACGTAATCGCAAGTAAGACCATAATGGCAACGTATGTTAAATTTGTCGTCGCAAAAGCTTTGCCCAAACCCAAGGCAGCAGCCAATAAAACGGTAGATTTTGGGTTCACATAAAACACGCCCAACAAAATAACCAGAACACTGCAAAATTTGTAAATATCAAAATATGGATTTTCCAAACCGCACAACCCCAAAGCTAGGATAATCACTAAACACATCAAGCTCACAATTTGGTTAATCGTCCACGGGAAATTGAACTTTTTTTGCGCAATGGCTTTCACACATTCAAAGCAAGCCAACAAGAAAATGCCACCCGCCAAAATCGCAATCAAAGTTTGGACAATGGTACCTTGCTGCACACAAGCCAAATAAACATTGAAACCCTGCGATAAAACAAAGCCCGCCAACAAAACGGGAAAATGCCACTGTTTTTTGTTCCTGAGCCAACGAATTACAAAGACCGTCAACAAATACAACATACACATAAAGATTGCGCTTAAAAGATTCAGTTGTTCGGGACAACGCCATAATTCGGTTAAGAGAAAAGCAATAGCAGGTACAACCTTGGGAATGGACGTAATACCCAGCGCAAAGATAAAGGCAATTGCGAACGGACGAATCACAAAAGCAATCGCTGCATGGTCAAGAACAATCACCATTAAAACAGTTAAAGCAGTCAGCAAAAATTTTTTCATTGCCCAATTATGCCAAAGATAGACAATCTTTTACTGTCAATTTGTGTCAAAATTACGCAAACGATGTCAAATTTAACGCAAGATTGTAATTGTGTGTCAACCAAAAATTGTATATACTGATGGTATGGGTTTATTTGCAAGTGATAATACACGTTCCGTACGAAAATTACAACGTATCGCCGACTTAGTTATGGCTTTAGAAGATGAATATGCAGCTTTAGACGATCATGCTTTGGTGGCCAAAACTGCCGAATTTAAAGAACGGTTAGCACAAGGCGAAACACTTGATGATATTTTGCCGGAAGCTTTTGCAACCGTGCGTGAAGCTGGATACCGTGTTTTGGGACAAAAAGCATATTATGTCCAAATTTTGGGTGGGATTGCTTTGCACCAAGGTCGTATTGCGGAAATGAAAACGGGTGAAGGTAAAACGTTGGTTTCAACCATGCCCGCTTATTTAAATGCGTTGTCCGGTAAGGGTGTTCACATCGTCGAGGTTAACGAATACTTGGCGAAACGTAACAGCGAATGGATGGGTAAAGTCCACCGCTTCTTGGGTTTGACCGTGGGTCTAAGTTTATCGCATACCACTCCGGACGTGAAACGTGCCGCTTATAACCAAGATATAACTTATGTAACCAGCAGCGAAGTTGGTTTTGATTATTTGCGCGATAATGTTGCACACCACAAAAATGACCGTGTCTTACGCGGTATGAATTTTGCGGTGATTGACGAAATCGACAGTATCTTAATTGACGAAAGCCGCACACCCTTAATCATGTCGGCACCGACCAAGGACAACAGTGACATGTACAAAGTTGCGGATAAATTTGTGCGCACCTTAACAAAAGACGATTACGAAATTGATTTGAAAGAACGCGCAGTCCGTTTGACCGAATCCGGATTCGTCAAAGCCGAACGTGCTTTCAGCATTGAAAACATCAGTGATGCCGAGAACATGGAACTCAACCACTTTATTAATAATGCAATGAAAGCGCACCACTTATTCACCGCCGACGTTGACTATATCATTAATGCGAAAAAAGAAATCATTATTATTGACCAAAACACCGGCCGTGCGATGGTTGGCCGCCGTTATAGTGACGGCTTACATCAAGCAATTGAAGCCAAAGAAAATGTACCGATTAAAAATGAAGACAAAACGGTGGCGACCATTACCATTCAAAACTTATTCAAGTTATACCGTAAATTATCGGGTATGACCGGTACCGCCAAGACTGAAGAAGACGAATTTAAAAAGATTTATGGTGTTGACGTTGTGGCAATTCCAACCAATAAACCAGTAGTTCGTGAAGACGCACCCGACGTTATTTTTCAAAACATGACCAACAAGTTAGCGGCTATTTACGAAGACGTACTTTACCGCTATGAACGCAAACAACCGGTTTTGATTGGTACCACTACCATTGAACGCAGTGAAGAAATTTCACAATACTTGAAAAGTAAAAAAGTCCCTCACGTTGTTTTGAACGCGAAAAACCACGAAAAAGAAGCAGACATTGTTGCAAATGCCGGCCGTTTAGGTCATGTGACAATCGCGACCAATATGGCTGGTCGTGGTACGGACATTCACTTGGGTGGTAATGCCGAACACATGGCAATGATGCAATTAAAGAAAGACGGTTTAACCGATCAAGAAATTTACGATGCAACAGCTTACTTTGAAACTGAAGATGCTAAAATTTTGGAAAACCGTCAATTATTTAAAAAATATTTAGAACAATTCAAGCAAGAAACGAATGCCGAACGACAAGAAGTTGTGGCTCTGGGCGGTTTACACATTATTGGTACCGAACGTCACGACAGTCGCCGTATCGACAACCAGTTGCGCGGTCGTGCCGGCCGTCAAGGCGACCCCGGCAGCTCGATTTTCTACATCTCTTGTGAAGACGAAATTATGAAACGCTTTGGGAAAGACGTTATTGGCGGAACCATGCGATTCTTGAACTTGGACGATGTTCAAAGTAAGATGATTACCAAATTATTTGAACGCGTACAAAAACGCGTGGAAGGTTACTACTTCGATGGCCGCCGTGTTACTTTTGAATATGATAATGTCTTAAATGACCAACGTACAGTTATCTACCGCGAGCGCGATAAAATTTTGGACGGTGAAAATGTACACGAACAAATTGTAAAATGCTTCCCAGACATTGTTTATAACGTTGTCAGTCAAGCAATTAACCCAATGCACCACTACACCGAATGGGATTTGGAAAAAGCAAACCAAGTCTTATCCGATAAATTGTTTGGCACACATACCGAATACTTGGACAAAGAAAATACGGATAAAGCCAACTTTAACGATGTATATGAAATGGTATTGGACGCGGTCAACGAACAATATGAAGCCAAAATTGCGAAGCTAAAAGAAGAAGGTTTCAACTTTGATGCTTTTGAACGCGACGTACTTTTGTCTGTGGTTGATAAAAAATGGGTGAGCCATATTGACGCAATGGTCAACCTACGTAACGGTATCAGCTTACGCGGTTATGGCGGCAAGGACCCATTATTTGAATACCGCCGCGAAGCCATTGGCATGTTTAACGAAATGATTGAAGCCATAAATAATGAAACCGCCATCTTCCTTTTCAAAGTACGCATTCAAAAACAAGAAGCACCTCAACCAACTCCGCGTCCCGTTGTTGCCAACGTAAACTTAAAAAAGACAGGCCGTAATGAAACCTGTCCTTGCGGAAGCGGAAAGAAGTACAAACAATGCTGCGGCAAATTAAGCTAATTCAGATTACAAAAAATTTAGGACTTAAAGATTTGTATAGCGACGGTAATATTCACCATGTGCCGCCATTAATTCATCGTGCGTGCCGGACTCTACAATACGTCCACCCTTACAAACGTAAATAAGGTCAACATTTTGGATTGTCTTGGCTTGTGTCGTAACAAAGATGCGCGTACGGTTTTTAAAATGATTGATAATGATATCGTTACATCGTTTTTCGGATGCGGGGTCAAAACAGTTCAATGCACGGTTTAAAATCAATAAATCCGGAGCATGTAAAACGGTACGTGCTAAATTCACCGCTTGTTGTTCGGCATTCGTCAACAAAACAGTATTTTCGGTCAATCGCGTACTGTAACCATTCGGCAAAGAACGAATGAATTGGTCAAAGCCAAACATATTGGTCGCTTCGATTACGTTTTCGGGTAAAGTCTTACCCACCCCGTACATAATATTTTCGGCAACGCTGGCATCAATTAAGAACGGATGTTCAAAACACATGCCAACACGTTCGTAAAAGCGTTTACTGCGAATGCGTGCTAAATTAATATCGTTAATTTTAATTTGGCCACTTTTGGGTAATTCCAATTTGGTCATCAAGCCAACAATTTC
>JAZSQY010000034.1:0-6638 GCA_045538225.1 Clostridia bacterium
TGCTTCTGGTGAAAGTGGTGGTATTACGCAACATATTGGTGCTTAACAAGTTGAGGTTGCAGGTAATCGTAAAATTACTTTTATGGATACCCCAGGACACGCTGCCTTTGATAAGATGCGTGCGCGCGGAGCAAAAATTACCGACATCGCAGTTTTAATTGTTGCTGGTGATGATGGCGTTATGCCACAAACTGTAGAAGCAATTCAACACATACAAAACCAAAACTTGGCGATGATTGTTGCTGTTACCAAATGTGATAAGAAAGAATTTAATTTGGAAAAAGTCCGCAGTCAATTAAGCGAACATGGTATTATTGGCGAAGAATGGGGTGGTACCACCATGATTATGCCTGTTTCGGCTGTTAGTGGTGAAGGTGTTGATAAATTACTGGAAATGATCTTATTGCTGGCCGATGTTAATAATTATCGTGCGAACTATGGTAAAGAAGCAAGCGGTGCGATTATTGAAGCCAAAATGGATCCAACACGTGGTGCCGTTGTAACAATTTTGGTACAAAACGGTACTTTGAAAGTTGGGGATACGTTATTAGCTGGTACCACAAGTGGCAAAGTCCGTGCGATGAAAGATGACCTTGGTCGTACGATTAAACAAGCAACACCTGGTATGCCGGTTCAAGTAATTGGGTTTACCGAAGTCCCAACTGCCGGTGTCGATGTTTATGTTGTTGATGAAAAATTAACTAAACAAGTTGTGGCTGAACGTAAAAACAAGGAAAAGATTATGAAAGCAGGCATGGGCAAATCTATCCAAGGATTTGATCCATTTGCTGCTATGAAAATTACCGACAAGAAACAATTAAACATTATTTTGAAAGCCGATGTATCAGGTAGCTTGGAAGCGATTGAACAAACTTTAGCCAATATCCAAAGTGAAGAAGTTCATGTTGCGGTAATTTCTAAAGGTGTTGGTACTGTTACCGATAATGATTTGGATTTGGCTTCTGTTACAGATGCCTTGGTAATTGCTTTTAATATTAAGACCAGTTCTGCAATTCAAAAGAATGCTGATCGTTTGAAAGTTAAAATTTATTCATTTAATGTCGTATATGAATTATTCGATTTTGTTACGGAACGAATGGTTCGTTTGTTTACACCTCAATACGAAATTGAACATTATGGTAAAGTTGAAGTACGTGCTTTGTTCAAGAGTTCGGTTGCGGGGCAAATTGCTGGCTGCCATGTGTTGGATGGTAAAGTTACACGTAATGCTACAGTAATTTTAATGCGCGGTAAAACGGAAATCGGTAAGTATCAAATTGACAGTTTGAAAGTTAAAACTGACGATCAAAAGGAAGTGTTGAAAGGGGCAGAGTGCGGTATTAAGTTAAAAGACGCACCTGAATTAAAAGTTGGGGATATCTTTGACGTCATTGGAGAAAAACAAAAGCCAATTATCTTCAATGGTAAGGAGTACAAATTCTAACATGAAAAGTATTGCGAAAGAACGAATTAACGCCGATTTATATCGTGCGTTATCAAATACGTTGATGACAAAAGTCAATCATCCTGCTTTGCGTGAGTCAACAATTTTACGCACCGAACTAAGTGATGATGGTAGTGTTTGTGATATCTACGTAACCGATAACTTGGCAGCATTTCAACAAGCGACTGGGTTCTTTCGCAGTGAAGTGGCGAAGGTTGTTAAATTGCGTCGTATTCCACGTTTGGTTTTTATTCAAGATAAAGGACAAGACAACGCAGACCGCATTAATCAGCTATTGGCGGAGTTAGCAAGAGGTAAGAAATGAAATTTGAAGATCAAGTAGCAAAGATTAAAACAATGATTTCTGATGCTCAAGTGATCGCCGTTGCGGGGCATTATAACCCTGATGGTGATTGTATTGGTTGCTGTGCGGCAGTAGCAGAAGCTTTAGAAAGCCAAGGCAAGGAAGTTTCTATTTTTGTTGATGGGGAAACTTCGGATAAATTTTCCTATATTCGTAAATTAAAAGATTTTAATTTACATGCGGATAAAGACCATTTTGATTTATTAATTGTGCTTGATTTAAATGACCCATCACGTTTGGGAGTATGGAGTGATTTACCTGCAAAGTCGGATAAAGTCATTGTTTTAGATCATCATCGTAATCCTTTATTTGATCAATGTGACTTGTTAATTGATTTGCCGGAGTATGCTAGTACGGGTGAAATTATTTACCGCATATTTGAAATTTTAAAAGTAAAAATTACACAGGAAATCGCAACTGCGTTGTATACCAGTATTGCATGTGATACGGGTTGCTTTTTGTTTTCCAATACGACCGCATATACGCATCATGTAGTTGAATCTTTAATGCAACAACAGAAAATTGATATAGAGACAATTAATTTCCGTAACTTCCGTGCGTATGACCGTCGCAATATTCCTTTGATTTCCTACGTGTTAAAAAACATGCGCTTTGCTTTTGACGGTAAATTATCTATTGCAATTTTACCATATAAGGTCGTCAAGAAATGGGATTTGAATCATGAATCCCGTCACGGACTTTTTAAATACGCAACAGACGTTAACGGTACTATCAGTAGTATTTTTTTAACCGAATTAAAGAAAGGCGAATACAATGTTTCTTTGCGTAGTTTGGGGGATATTGATGTTGCACGCATCGCACAAGTCATTGGTGGTGGCGGCCACAAGAACGCCAGCGGTGCAACGTACAAAGGTTCCTTGAAACAATTGTTAAAAGTTTTATTGGCAGAATTTGCCCGGGTGATTGCTTAATTGGACGGGATTATTAATTTGTGTAAACCGCGCGGAATATCTTCGTTCCGTGCTTTGTCTGTGGTTAAAAGACGTTTAAAATTAAAGAAGGTTGGTCACCTTGGTACACTGGACCCTGCGGCTTGCGGGGTTTTGGTCTTGCTGTGTGGTCGGGCAACAAAGTTAACCAACAAGCTTCATTCACATACTAAAGTTTACCGTACTTTAATTGTCTGGGGTGAAGAAACCAATACTTTGGATAACGAGGGCGAGGTAGTTGCTACAAGTGAAACTATCCCATCCGTTGATCAAATTAAAATGATGCTACCCAATATGGTAGGCCAAATTGAAATTGAAGTTCCCAAATTTAGTGCGGTTCATATTGATGGAAAACGGGCTTATGAGTTAGCTAGGGAAGGGGTTGATTTTGTTCCGCCGAAAAAAAATGTAGCGATAAACCGCTTTGAGTTATTAGATAATCAACAATGTGTGGATGATCTATCTGCGATTGGAGAAACCTTTGTATTGCCCCAAAACTGTAACTATTTTGAAGTTGAATGTCAGACAGGAACCTATATCCGCAGCTTAGCAAAATTGCTGGCAGCACGCCTTGGCACGGTAGCTACGGCTGCGGTTATCTTGCGTGTTAAAGTTGGGGCGTTTGAGCTGTCAAATGCGCGTACGCTTGATTCTGTAGCTTTAAATGATATGCAACCAATAGAGGAGGACTTATAAATGGTACGCTTTGGGCCATCTGGCAATGATGTAAAATTTTATGCGGACGGAAATAAGTCGAGTGTTGATGCTCCACGTTGGTTGGCCGCGATGGGTTTGAGTGCATATGAAATCAGCTTTGGTCGTGGTATTCGAATGACGGATAAAACGGCGGAAATTATTGGCCGCCAAGCTGCAAAATATAATGTAAAAATTTCCGTACATGCACCATATTATATCAATTTAGCAAATCGTGAATCATTGGAAAAAAACTATCATTACATCCAACGCAGTTTACAATTACTTGCTTTGATGGGCGGGGATCGACTTGTAATTCACGTTGGGTCGCAAATGCAAATGACACGAGATGAAGCCATGGAAAATTGTCGCCAAAGCTTGCGAACAATTTTAAGCCGTTTAAAAAAAGACGGTTTCGAAAATTTTTGGTTATGTTTAGAAACGATGGGCAAGTACACTCAAATTGGCAACCTTGATGAAATCTGTGACCTCTGTGCGATAGATCCAAAACATTTGATTCCGACGGTGGACTTAGGACATATGAATTGTTTGATGCAGGGGAATATGGATTTACAAAGTGTTTTCAAAAAATTACAAGATTTCCCACAGGTTCATTTTCATATCTCGTTTATTGAGTATGGTGCCAAAGGTGAGATTCGCCATTTAACATTATCGGATGAGACATACGCATTTGATATTGCTGCCGTCATGCATTATTTAAGGTTACGTCCAGGCAATGATGTTGTTGTTTGTGAAAGCGATAGTATCATGGCTCAGGACAGTTTAAAGTTATCCGATTTTTATTTGCAAAAAAAGACAGAAGTGTAATATACTAATTGCAGCAATGGGGGATACAAAAGCAACACAGTTACCTGCTGGGATTAAGTTTTCCCGTTTGATTACTGCTGCACTAGCAGGAGTGTTTTTTTTTATACTACTAACACAATTTATTGTTTTTCCTCATGTTAAGATTTCTTTCCATACTGGTGCGGATGCTCAACAGTTAGAAGCTTTGCAAATTAAAAGGGGCGATGATGTTGAGTTGCCAACTCCTCTGAAACCGGGGTCATGTTTTTTGGGTTGGTCATTAACACCTAGCGGTGGTGAATTGATTAAAACGACAAAAGGTATTGTCCGTAATAAAAAGCTCTATGCGGTTTGGGACGGTATTGAAAAATACGCGGTCTTGTCTGTGAACGGAATGCAACACAAAGAAATTAATATCTTTGATACCAGTATTTCCGGTTTGACTGCTGTTGATTTGACACGTGATTGGCGTATTCCGGATGATTATTATGTTGAGCAAAATTTAAAACTTGCAGCGGCTGAATCTTCTTCTGTTAATTCTATGAATAATTACACGCGTTTTTTGGGTTGGCAATATTTGAATGCCGTAGGATCATATAATGATTTGCTGTTTGATGCTGCAACAGGGGTATGGACTTTGGTTGAACGCGATGCCGCTGGAATAGAAATTAAACGAAGGCAAATTAGTGATACTGTTAAATTTTATCCGCCGAATTATCGTACAACATTTAATGCAATACTAGATTATCGTACGCTTTATATTAAGTTTTATGATCGGAACCCTAACAGTCTAAATAGTTTGCTTTTAAAACCGCAAAAAATCAAACTCGGTGAAACTATAAGTTTTCCGGTGTTTACACAAGAAGTTAATCCCAATGCTCAATTTTCCCATTGGGAAGTACAGATAAGTAGTATGTGGGCAGAATACTTTGACGATGATAAAAACCCACAACTTGCATCCTTATTAAAAAATGTTAAAACTCGTTATGAAGCCGGAGAAACCTTAGAATCCTTGGACCCTTTTTTGTATTATTGGAGTTCAGAATTAATTTCACTTGGCGGAGGAGTAGATGATGTTTTGGTCGCACCATTGATTGTGCGTGCAGTTTACTGGGATGATGTAACACACGACAAATATTCAATCCAAGCATATACAGATAAAAACTCTGGAAAACAAGATAAGGAATCAATCAGTTTTGCAGATGTTGGTTACGATGATTTAAGTGTAACCACACCAGTAGCCATTGAAGACAATAGTATTTGGTTCTACGACCACAAAGATATTTATGCTTATGTTTTTTATGATCATAATGGTCAATATCATGAAATCAAAACAGCTGATTTGCGCAGTAATGCGTGTTTCAACCTTGGTGAAGACGCAGTTTTCATGGGTAAAAATCTTTATTTCAACAATCAATGGGCTGTAACAATTAAAGTTATCTACAATTCATCTCAAAAAGACATTACTGTAAATTTTAACTTGGGTGAAGATTTGTATCTTTTACCAAATTATGTATATCAAAATGCCAAAACTATTCTGACGCAAACATATAAAGTAGGGCAAAGTTTTGTCTTGCCCAATGCCGAAGGCTACATGAAAAATGATTATATTTTTTCGGGTTGGGAGAAAGTAGGTGACGACAGCGGAACCTTGTATTCTGCAGGCGAAACTTTCGCGATTCAAAATATTGATACCAGTATCAACACCGTTATTGAATTTAATGCCGTTTGGCGACCACAACGCTTATTGTTTAATTTTGATACCAACGGTGGACAATGGGAAACAGAAATGGATTTTAATTCCATGAAAGGTTCTTATGGTAACAATGTGAAGGTTTTGTCGTCCGTACCTGTTAAATTTGGTTACGATTTTGCTGGTTGGAGTTTTGAAAAAGCATATGCCGATGGTGATGAATTGTTACAACCCGGTGATATTATTCTTGTTGGTAATAAAATACAAACACTCTATGCACAATGGAAACCAAAACGTTTGCGCGTCGCATTTTATGCAAAAGATACATATAGCGAAGTAAAGCGCGTTTTGTTCGTTGAAACAGATGCTAAAGAAAAAAAAGATTTAATTACTGGTGGTTTTGTTGAATTACCATCAATTATTGATAATCAATTATATTTGTTCAATGGCTGGCAATTTGATAATTCGGTTTTAGTGGCAGGGCAAGCATTGTACTTAAGCGATGAAAATCTAAAGAAAATTAACCCCGAAGATGTAATTGAAGTCCGTGATAATCGTGGTTCTCTTTTGGAAGTTCGTATCTATGCCGCACAAACAGCTCGTACAATTCGTGCTGAATATGAGTTAGTGTCTTCAATTAGTAGCTTCGAAAAAATTTCAATTAATGTCGATGCGAATAAACTGGAA
>JAZSQY010000070.1:0-3049 GCA_045538225.1 Clostridia bacterium
TTATCAAAAGGGAAAGGCTTTGGCGGAACGCTTAAAAGACATTATTCCGAGACAAATGTTCGAAGTGCCAATTCAAGCCGCGATTGGTGGTAAGATTATTGCGCGTGAAACCGTGAAGGCGCTGCGCAAAGATGTTTTGGCAAAATGTTATGGCGGCGATATTACGCGTAAAATGAAGTTGTTGGAAAAACAAAAAGCCGGCAAAAAGAAGATGCGTATGTTGGGTAGTGTTGAAGTGCCCAGCGAAGCTTTTGTGGAGATTTTAAAAATCTAATGAAACCATTGAAACCTTTGTCGGTTTATGTGCATATTCCTTTTTGTGAAAAAAGATGTGGCTATTGTGATTTTGTTTCTTGCACGCAAACCCAAGATATTGACCAATATTTGCAGCGCTTGTGTGCAGAAATCCGTGCTTTTAATTTTCATGATTATGAAATTAAAACTATATACATTGGTGGGGGAACACCTAGTTTATTATCGCCCGAACAGTTAAAAATGTTGTTTGATTGCCTGCCGCAATGTCATGGGGAAGTGACTATCGAAGCCAACCCAAATTCGTTGACTGCCGATAAGTGTGCGGCTTACCGCCGTGTCGGTATTAACCGTTTAAGTTTGGGGGTGCAATCCTTCGATTCGAACACTCTGCGCGTTCTAGGGCGCTTACATGGCGTTAAACAGGCGATAAATGCGATTAAATTGGCACACAAGTACTTTGATAATCTTTCAATCGACCTGATTAAAGATATTCCAAACCACGCTTTTGTCACACCGCCAGATGCAGTACTAAGCATGATTCAGCATATTTCAATTTATTCGTTAACCAAAAATGATGAGTGTGTTTTGGACACGGACGAACCCGTCAATTTACCAGCAGAATTCGAACGATACGAGGTTAGTAATTACGCGCGGAAAGGTTACGAATCTCGGCACAATATGGTTTACTGGACCGGTGGCGAGTATATAGGCTTTGGTGCTGGTGCACATTCGCTTTTAAATAACCAGCGCTTTTGTAATAGTAGCGAAATTTTAAATTACAAACAACAAGATATCCAAACGCGTACACAAGAAAGTATTCGCCATGAAAAAATTATGTTGGGGTTGCGTTTGCGTTCGGGGATCGCGTTAGATTTATTAAAAGGCAAAGATGAGATACTTAATTTATTAGTGGAGCATGGCTTAATCAAACTAACAACGACACATGCTATCGCAACAGAAGCCGGACTTAAAGTGCTTAATCAACTTTGGCTAAAATTGGTGTGATTTTTTAAAAGCACTTGTTTTTTTTTTTTTTTTTCAGTAAACTATATTTATAGGGCTTAATTGTGGCCCTTTTGAAAGGAAAAAAATATGAAAAAATTATTTGCATGGGTTGTTATTATTTTAATCGGTTTTGTCGGTTATGTTGGTCTGCGATCCTGGATAAATCGTAATAATGCTAATAATGCTGATAATAGTAGTAGCCAATGGGTAAGAGTTACTTACAAAGTTGATGATGTTGTTTATGAAACTAAAACTTATCCAAGAGGTAATAGAGTTTACTTGGACAGGTTAGAAGATGCGCCTGAAACTGAAACCCATTATTATCAAGGTTGGATGTATGAAAGTGGTGAAAAAGTTATTAATGATTTTTTTATTCAAAACGATGTAACACTTGTGGCAAATAAAATTGCAAAAGCTGTGGTCAAGGAAAAAAAGGATGGAGAGGTAGTAGAGACGCGTTATTTTAAACATGGAGAAAAAGTGTTATTAGAACTTGAACCTGAAACAGAGACGCATTATTATGACAGTTGGCAAATTGAAGGAAGTGATGAAATTTTTACGGAGTTTCCTGTTGAAATTACAGTCAACGAAGATATGACATTTGTGACAAATAAAATCGCAAAAGCCGTGGTCAAGGCAAAAAAGGATGGGGAGGTAATACAGACACTTTATTTTAAACATGGAGAAAAAGCATTATTAGAACTTGAACCCGAAACAGAAACGCATTATTATCCCAGTTGGCAATTGGAAGGAAGTGATGAAGTTTTTACGGAGTATCCTGTTGAAATTACGGTTAATGGAGATATGACATTTGTGACAAATAAGGTTGCAAAAGCTGTGGTCAAGGTAAAAAAAGATGGGGAGGTAACACAAACACTTTATGTGAAACATGGAGAGCAAGTGACATTAAAACTTCCAGCCGAAACAGAAACGTATTATTATGACAGTTGGCAACTTGAAGAAAGCGGTGAAGTTTTTACGAAGTCTTCTGTTAAAATTACGGTTAACGAAGATATGACATTTGTTACAAATAAATTGCCCAAGTCTCTGGTTACCTATATGGTGAATGGTGATACTTATAAAACAGAATATCTTAAGCCAGCCAATAAAAAATTACTTTGGTTGGATGATACCAGTACTATGGCATTTATTGGTTGGAAAGTGAACGGTACCGGCGATACAATCAAAAAGAGTGATTATTATAAGATAAACCAAGATGTAACATTTGTTGCAGAATTTGCAGAGCGTGATTGGGTTGATACAACTTGGTATGGATTAACTGATTTTGACGGAAAATATGTTTGGAAATATACACAAGATGGAATAAATTATAAATATTATTACAACGCTTTCGCACCTGGGCAAAGTTATGAGTTAGAAGTCCAGACAAAAACTTGGCGTAAAAAAACTTGGAACGGTTTAAGTTATTTTAAAGGAAACGAAGTTAAATCTTGGAAAGAAGGTAATAAATATCGTTGTTGTTATTTCGGTGATTTAGATTCGGGTGTTTACGAATTAAACGGAGATACATGGACGATAAATGAAACACTGACTTCATTATTTAGCCCAGTTGCGTATGATGTTTCTGATGGCGACATAAGTAATTCTATTTGGTACGATAATCAAAATTATTATCTATTGGGTAAATATAACACTTACAAATATCAAAATGACCAATGGGAAAAGATCGATGCTACATTACTATTTGAAGGAATTGAAGAGGTTCAAATATCCAGGAGTCAGATTTGGACAGATGAAGTCGGAGGGCCAAGCGGTCTTAGGAAGACAA